>JABSRX010000149.1 GCA_013214695.1 Rhizobiaceae bacterium
GTCTTTGAAGGTTTGCCACGCCTTCGAACTGTCGGTTTCTGAACAATACCGTGACCGCTTCCGAATTCGCTCTCGCGTGGCTTTCTGATCCTCGGACAACGAGACTTCAAGCGAAGGTCCATAGATGCAGAAGGCGACCATGCCAAACGCAGTTCCCAACAAAGTCGCTGCCTGGCCATAAAACTGTAGTGTCTGCAGCGCGTTTGCCTCAACGATGGTTTTGGATACCGTGGAGCCCCAACCATTCACACCGATGCCTAAGGTCGCCCCCGTGACAGGATCGATTTGCCAATAAACATCCAAGTCTCTGTTGCCCGCAGCCAGTACCACATCTCCTGCTTCAAACAACCTGACCCACTGGGATGTCAGACGTGATTCATAACCTGCGTCTATTGCGCTGGATTTCGAGCCAACACCAATCCACGTTTCACCTGACCTATCGGGTCTATCAAACATTGCGGCAGTATTTGATGCCGGCTCCGACCCGGGCAACAAAACGAATTCCACCAACGTGTCAGCCACACCTTGAGCAATCGAGGTTTCAAACTGGTCGGCGTTTGCAGTCACCCTGTTCTCGACAATGTCAAAATACACGTCGACACCAGCGGATTGTGTTGATGGGATCAGGTGCTGCGAAACGATGTTCAGATGCGCAAACTTGACCTGCTCCGCAACCGGTGACCAAGCAGATCGGGCGGCGGCAAACAACTCAAGACCCAGCGGACGCCCTCCTGAGGCCAAGAGTTGGCCCCGATTTGCAGTATTCTCGGACACATTGGCTTCGATCAGGTTCCTTAACCAGGTTGTGCCTTTCATCTCCAGAAGCACAGGCCTTTCAATGCCAACTTGGGGGAGAATTTGAGTGCTCATAGTCATGGCACTCGGGCGGCTGGACAAGGCTATTGAGGATGGCTGACGTATATTGCCACTGAGCCGATCTTGGGAGGATACTATGTCAAATAGCACTCTCTTGTGGTGGACTGCCCACTTTCCGGGTTCACGAACTTCATAATTCAGATGCAATGCGACAAGATCCCCTGCGTTGGATCTTTGGCTGGGACGTATCTGTTGGGCCAAACCGCCAAGCGCCCCTCCCAGGCCAACCGCCCCCCTTGGTGCGCGCTGGCCGTCTTCCTTCAGCCCGATCTTTCGCCCAGAAATCTTGGTGGCACCAATCGTCAAAACGGGTGTCCAGGAAGTTGATAGTTTTGATGCTGTGATCAGGTTCTTCAGGTTCAAAGATGATTTGAATCTCGAAGCCTGTTCCGCCACAAATGCCAGTGAAATCCCCCTCTCAGGCCCAAGTTCAGCGGGAAATATTTCAGCTTCGAGCATTGTCTTTTGGGTCAGCTTGCCACCCAGCGCATATTCGGCAACCACTCGGAGAATAAAGTAGTGCCTCAATTCTGACGGTATTGCGGAGAGGATTTCACCCTCCTGTGCGATCTCAATCGTATCTTGAGCTGTCGAAATTGCTGCACCCGGCGTGTCTGACAAAACATCTAATGCGATCCAATCAGGACTGCTCGGTGGTTTGACCTGAAGCCACCAGTGCTCGTGACCTGGATCAGAATATAGCGGCAAGGTGGAGGACGCGTTTGGTCTCGACCGAATGGCTGTTGCCAGGATTGACGCCTGACGCCGAATAACAGGGCCGAGTTTCTCGTTGGGACGGGTCAGGAAAGGGGGCAATGCCTCGACGCTCATTTTGCGAAATGATCCCTCGGGGGCAATCGCCTGTTGTTCTCGTGGGCCCTCAATGCGACCTCGTTGAAGACGAACAGAATAGGATCTAGCGCGAAGGATCTCTGCAAGCAGAATAGAAACGTCCAACGGATTTGCGGCGCCTACCCGCAGTACATCGTTTGGTCCGCGCAGGCTGCCTGGATAGTCCTCAATCGAAATATTGTTGCGGAACCATGCCAGAATTTCAGCGTGTCCAGCGGTTTCGCTTAGGTGTGAATTCAATGCCTCTACCGACGTTAGCAGCCTTGCCTCGTCAGCCCTAAGATCCCGCTCTACCCGTTCGAGAAGGTCAGACCTCGATTGGGCTTGCGCCTGGTGCGAAACAAACAAGTGCTGAATTGCGAGAGCTACAATGCAAATCCAAGTTGTGAAAATGCGTAGCTGCCGTCCCGGCAAAAGAGTCATGGTGTTTCTCCAGCGGCCGCCAACAACAATATCCCAGCCTAAGAAGGGCGGGCGCCTTGGCACGTCATCGGAAGTAGTTTTACGGTTTTTTTCAGTGTTTTCAATTGCAAATTGCCCACTGGTTCGTAAGCTCTAGGGGCTTGATCTGGGTGGCTATTGGATTCGGTGCCTGAGATGGGCTCGTATGTCGGCATTTTTGCTGGAAACTGCAGTATCTGGCAATAAAGCTGAGAGAACTTGAGACTTAGTGTCATTGTTTGATTTGGAGAAATGTGAATGTGGAGTTCGTTTCACTTGCCCCGGTCCGCTATGATTGACTGGTTGTCGAATATTCTCCCGAATCTGCTTCTTGCTATCTTCGTTTACACAATCAGTTGCACCACTGCGACCGCTCAATCGATCTCGGTTAGGCCGGTCAGCGCCGAAGAGTTTGTCGACGCAGTTGGTGACGGAAGGAATGTAGGATTAGCCGTCCTCGGCGGGCAAGTGTCCGGATATTCGCCTTATCGGCATCAGTCTGTGAGTCATCTGAATGATGGGATTATTGGTGAAGCGTCCAATCACTTTAACGAGTCGGCGGGTTGGCATATTCCAACAACTTCTCTCCCCCAAGACGTTCAGTTCTCCTTTGAAAGGGGCGAGACTTTTGAGATTTCAGGTTTTTCTATCGTAACCTCTGATTGGTACCATGCCAGCGAAATTGAAGTTTACATGGCCACGAACAATGGAGGGCAGAAGTGGGAGAAAGCCGAAGGCCTTATCAAGCCAAAAAAGTCAAAGTCTGAACAGTTCTTTCTTTTTTCAACACCAATAAAGACATCCGCCCTTAATCTGAGATTGCTGAAATCAGGCCGTCCAGACTACGTAATGTTAAGTGAGGTCAAGATCTTCGGCCTGCCGTTGGGGGCAGCGACAACTCAGCAGGTCAACCTGGCATTGCCTGCATTTGGTGGCAGCATCATTGAACCCGTATCAGGCCAGAGC
Source organism: Rhizobiaceae bacterium (assembly GCA_013214695.1). Lineage (GTDB taxonomy): Bacteria > Pseudomonadota > Alphaproteobacteria > Rhizobiales > Rhizobiaceae > Pseudahrensia. The sequence goes on from JABSRX010000149.1 coordinate 3,136, forward strand.
TTCGCGAGCGCACTGGTTGACGGGCGAATTGACACACAGTTCAGGTCCTTGCCTGGTCAGGAGTCGGCCACCTTTACATTCGGTTTTCGCGACTATTCTGTGGCCCGGATATCGAAGCTAATTCTGCTTGCGGGCTCAGGAAGCAGCGCTTCCGTTCCGCGGCTGTTTAAGGTTGAGATCTCTAAAAATTTCAGCCCGTTGGATGAATTTGAGCCCAAGCTCCTCAATCGGATACCCTGGAGCAACGGCGCCGCGGAACTTTCTTTTCCAGAACCAATTGAAGCAAGATATCTGCGTCTCACTCTTTTCCCGCAGCATGGCGCCCCAAACTTTTCGATCGCCGAAGTGCAACTGGTGGAATCTCAAGCCGAAGGTTACACCAGTGTTGCTTCCCTCAATCGAAATTCGGATTTTGGCGAAAACCTCCGATCCAGTGCAAACCCGGAACGGGAGTCCCAGTCAGACGATGACGTTGACGCAGCAAGGGTGTTGCAACCAACAGATGTTTTAGAAGGTGAAATTTGGCCGGAGACTGACATTGATCATGTGCGATTTGCTCCGCCTGGGGCAGGGCGAGGTCTGGTCTTCAATTACGAAGACCTTTCTGGAAACAAAGTGGATGTGCAGCTTCTAAAGGCGGATGGCAAAATCCGCTCCTTGACAGGTTTGAGCAACGTCGAGGTCGGGGTGGATGACGTTGCCCGGATAACCAGTGCCGCAAACGTCTACAGCGTTCTATTGATTGATGAAAGTGGTTCTATGAGGGGCACACAGTCACAGGTACACAACGCTGTAAATCAATACATCGACAATAGGCGCTCCAATGAAATCACGGCGATCTATCGTTTCGGGTTAGATGTTAAAAAGGTTGCCGACTTTCAAAAAAATGGCGAGCCTCTCAAGGCTGCCAATGGTCACGATTTTGCTTATTCGGGCGGAACGGCACTTTATCAAGCGGTATCCAAAGCCCAGGAGGTTCTCGCCAATAAGAACGGAGCAAAAGTGATTGTTCTGCTTTCCGACGGAGCAAATTGGGTCGCCAGCAACAATGACAATCAAAGAAATGCACCGACTTCCGTCCACCTAAGGCAGTTACAGAAGGTCTGGCGGAACATTGGAAACGGCAGTCCCAGGATCTACGTGATCGGTCTGGGAGAGGGGCTTGATACCTACGCCAACAAGTCAGGCTTGGCTTCCACCGCTTGGCAAGCGCTACAAATGTTTAGTGCTGCCACAGGTGGACTGGCGCTTCGAACCCCAGACGCCACCAGCCTCGACACGGTTTACACTAAAATATCGAGCGAGTTGCGCGCCGCCTCACGCTATCGACTGGCGCTGAGTACCAAGCCAAACGGGCCGGGCCGACTGGTTCTGTCGTCGCCTGGGTATGGTGACTTTGACCTGGAAGATCACACGGTCGAGTTGATTTACGATGCATCGGGATCCATGAAGGAGTCTGCGGGGCGTCAGACCAAAATTGTAGCTGCCAGGAACGTGCTTCGCGACGTAATTGGAGAGTTGCCGAGCGAGGTCAATGTTGGTTTGCGCACCTTCGGGCACCGAATTCGAGAAACCAGACCCGGAGACTGCGAGGATATCGAATTGATCCAACCTCACGGACCGCTCAATCGCGCGCAACTGATAGAACAAATCAATTCGATTAAACCTCTTGGGACGACGCCAATCTACAACGCAATTCGGGCAGCCGCCGACGACCTAAAAGATCAACGAGGCCGCAAGTCGATTGTTTTGGTGACCGATGGCATCGAAGAGTGCTTGGAGCCGCCGACTCGATTGGGGGCGGAGCTGAAGAACTTGATGCTGGAAGAAGGGCTCGACTTGCACCTGAATATTGTTGGATTTGCTCTCAAGGACGAAAGGACCAGATCCACCCTGCGCGATGCTGCCACGTCGACTGGTGGCAGATTTTATGACGCTGAAGACAGTGCAGCCTTGCAACAAGCAATCCTGGAATCATTTAAGGTTGCCAGCTTCGAGGTATTTGACGAAACGGGCACCCTTGTCGCTTCCGGTAAAGTAGGAGATGACGGCGTAGAATTGCAAAAGGGACAGTATTCTGTGCGCATTAGAACGCCACTCGGGTTTAAGGAGTATAGAGGGATATCTATTCAGCCCGCGACGCTTCGGCGTCTTCCGGTAGACCTGCGCCCGGCCGTTGTCTCACAACCTTAGCTGGATAATTTTGGCAGTTCGGCATTCCGCAGTCTCCAATGCTGCGTTTGAGTATTTCTTCCCTCCCGCGCAAATCAGCGCTCGGCCGATATGTGAAATTGAAGCGTTCAGAAGTCGTCCCCCGAGACGATGAAACGCGAGCCGACCCTATCGACGAATTGTCGCAGCGGGAAAGGCCTGAATTGATCGAAAATTTTTAGAGTAAGTCTTCAGGTAGATCGCTCGACGGGGAACTTGTGCTCTGTCCGCACACCAGAAGTTCGAGTGGAGCCACCGCCAGGCGGTTCCTGAACTTCCGCTCAGAGCCGATTTTGATGAAAAAGGCTCTGTTTTGATCGGCTTTGAATACAGCTCGTGTTGAGTTGTTTTGGGTTTTCAGGCCGGTTGCGGGATTAACTTAGCTAGTTTCCTGAGGTTTTGTGCGGTTGCTGCCAGATGGAATTCGTCTTTGGCTCCATTTGGTCCTCGAAGACGTAATCGATCAAGTTTCATGATGCGTTTGAGATGGGCGAACAGCATTTCGACCTTCTTCCTTCGTCGCTGTGAATCGACATAGGCGTCAGTCAGCGAGAGTTCTCGTGCCCGATCACGTGCACCTTCGTAGATATGGCGGGCAATCTTTCTTGCGGGCTGGTTGGGTGTGCATTGTTTCTTGAGCTCACATGCCGAACAATCGCTTTTCCTGGCAAAGTAGCGGATAAATCCATCCTTGCTGACCCCGGTTCGGAGTTTTGACATCTTGCGCCAGTACTTCTTCAGCTTGTTGCCAGCCGGGCAAGTGTATTCATTTGCCCTGTGATTGAATGTGAAAGCGGTTGCGGGAAACGCTCCATCTGAGCGCCTTGATCTGTCAAACACCGGAATATGCGGCAGGATACCTTCCTCGTTTACAAGCCAGTTGAGGTTCTCAGCCGCTCCATAAGCTGTGTCTGCCGCTAATATCTGCGGATATAGACCAAAAGTGTCACGGGTTCTGGCGATCATTGTTCGCGTTGCGCCAACTTCGGCTTGCCGGATTGAACGGCTGGCTTCCACATCAACGATGATCGCGTGATCTGTATCGATCAGATAATTGTCTGAATAAGCAAAGAATGCTGGACCTTTGAGCGCACCTGTCCATTGCGAGGCTGGATCACTATGCGAAGTGAACTTCGGCTTGACCTCACTGGCCGCACCAAAAGCCGCATCATCCAGCACATCCAGATACTCTTTCACCGCCCGTGGCACAGCGTCTGGATCTAACGATGATGCATCCCAGTCCTCTTTCTGTGTTGAGTTCTGCTTGTTGGCATCTGCACGGATGATACTGGCATCAGTGGCAAAGACCTCGCCGCCGACAAGCCCTTCTTTGATGCAGCGGGCAACCACACTTTCAAACAATTGTCGAAACAGATTGCTCTCTCGAAACCGGCCATGCCGGTTCTTCGAGAAGGTCGATTGATCAGGAACCGGATCGCCCAGATCAAGACGGCAGAACCAGCGATAGGCAAGGTTCACATGAACTTCTTCGCACAGCCGCCGTTCCGACCGGATACCCATGATGTACCCAACGAGCAGCATCCGGATCATCAGTTCAGGATCAACCGAAGGCCGACCTATATCGCTGTAGAATGGCCTCAGGTGGGACCGCATATCATCGAGATCAACAAACCGGTCTATCGACCTCAACAAGTGGTTCGATGGAACGTGATCTTCAAGGCTGAACTCATAAAACAGAGCCGATTGAAATTCCTGACGTGGTCCCAGCATCGCATCAGACTCCCAAATCAATAGGAAGACTGAATCAGCCAATAGCGGCTACTTCAAGACCGCCTTTTTCATCAAAATCAGCCCGTTTCAGTCGTTTGGCTAGTGAGAATGAGTGTCTGCTTTGTCCTGTAGCTAAAAGACATCAGGTAGCACTTTGTCTTTAAATTCAGAGAGTTGATCTACGCCGACCAAGTAGCCAGACGAAGAAAACACCGCCGACTAAGCCGGTGACGATGCCGATTGGCATATCCTCTGGTGCCATAATGGTGCGCGCTGCCATGTCGGCCCACAGTAGGAATATAGCGCCAATCAAAGCGGAAGCAGGCAACACGCGGCTGTAGTCCCCTCCAACCAGCATGCGGGCCACATGCGGCACCATCAGACCGATAAAGCCAATGATGCCAGAAAACGCAACCATAACGCCGGTGATCAGCGCGCCGACCACGAAAATCATCAAGCGGAAGCGTGCCACTGGAATGCCAAGCGTGGCAGCTGTTTCATCACCAATTGTCATGGCATTGAGCTGCGTTTTGCAACTCATCAGCCAGATACCGCAAGCTACTAGAATGACAAGCGGATAGATGAGATGCTCCCATTGTGCGAGGCCAAGCCCGCCGAGCATCCAGAAAACCACGGTGTGTGACGCATGCGGCTCGCCCAAAAAGATCAATCCATTGGCCCCCGCCATGATGATGAACGACACGGCGACGCCGGCTAACACCAATCTGTCTGCACTTGAAGCATCTGCAAAGCGGGAGACGCCAAGTACGATCAGTGTTGCCATCAGCGAGCCGCAGAAGGCGAGGATGGGAACTGTTAGCAGCCCCAGGAAAAGCCCGGAATGAAGAAGTGCAAATATAGCGCCAAATGCCCCGCCCGACGAAATGCCAAGCAAGTGCGGATCAGCAAGTGGATTGCGCGTGACAGCTTGTAGCGCAGCTCCCACCATAGCGAGACCAGCCCCAACCAAGATTGCAAGAAGCGCTCTTGGTAACCGAATGTCCCAAACAATCGCTTCTCGACCTGTACTCCAAGTCTTTTCAACAAACTCGGGGGATATTTTGTTGGCTACAACACCCCACACCGTACCAGTTGACACTGAAACAGCCCCAACCGAGACAGCAATTGAAAGAGATACAAGCAGCGCCGCAACCCCGCAAAAACCTAAGAATGTGCGACGTCCTAAATGAACTGTGCCGATGTGCTGCGCTGCTGTTTCGATCATGGTTTATTGAGCCCAAAAAGCGTTGGCCAAGGTTTTGATTGCCTTGATGTTTCGCGGTCCTGGTGTCGCTTCCACATATTCTAGTGTCACGAAGCGATCATTTTTAACCGCGTCCATTTCGGCAAAGGCAGGGTTGGACAACATGAATTGGCGTTTTTGCTCCGCAGTCACCTTGCCGTAATTGACGATGATGATGACTTCAGGGTTCTGCTCAATGACCTCTTCCCAAGTCACTGTGCCCCAACTCTTCTCAAACCCGTTCATCACATTGGTGCCGCCCGCCGCTTCAATAAGAGCTGTGGGCATCGCATAAAGACCGGCAGTAAATGGCTTGTCTTCACCGCTGTCATAAACAAAAGCCCGTATAGGCTTGCCGGTCTCCAAGCCTTTGCTGAACGCCGCTAGGTCCGCTTTGTAGCTTTTAACCAATGTATTTGCCCGCTCTTCCACGTCGAAGATTTTTCCCAGATTTAAAAGGTCAGCATACATATCCTCGATGCTGGCCTTGTCCTTTTCCATGATATGGGTGCAGCTTTCTGTCAGTTCGTAAACTTGCACACCGAAGGGCTCTAGAGTTTCTGGTGTCACATCTCCTCCGACTTTCATGCCGTAGTTCCAGCCTGCAAAGAAAAAGTCTGCATCAGCGCCCACAATAACTTCTTTGCTGGGATATTTTGCGGAAAGCTCAGGTAGTTCTTTCACACCTGCCCGCATTTCTTCATCGAGCGTCTTCCAGCCGGAAATGCCGGTGTAGCCAACCATGCGATTGGCGAGCCCTAAGACCAGCATCATTTCTGTTAGGTTCACATCGTTGGAGATCGCACGCTCTGGTGGCGCGTCAAATGTCACGGTGCGATTGCAGCTTTGGACTTTTGTATCCGCCATGGCTGCGCCACTCATAATTAGGCACGCGACGGATGTGAGTAGTAGTTTTTTCATTTTTGGGATCCTTTGTTTTTTAAGTGATAAGTAAGGTGATTGATGTTGCTGACCGAGAGCCGTTCACGTCGTGCAGTGACCTGAAACGCATTGGAAACCGCGGTCTCTGATAATACGTCGGATGGGTGTCCGAAGCCGATGGTTTTGCCTGAGCGAATGAGCAGGATTTCCGTGCAGACATCCGCAGCCAGGTTCAAATCGTGCAGCGAGGTAACGATCGTCAGTGGAAGGTCTCGGATTAGCTCCAAAACTTCCAATTGATGACGGATATCAAGATGGTTGGTTGGCTCATCCAAAATCAGAAGTCTTGGTTCCTGTGCCAAGGCGCGGGCCACCATAACTCTTTGCCGCTCACCACCGGAAAGTGTGCCCAAATGGCGGTTCGAAACGTGGTTTAGGTCGAGGCGGTTCAGCGCATAGTCAACAATATCCAGATCGCGAGAGCCATTACTCGCACCGACGCCGCGCCTGTGAGGAGTTCGCCCCAAAGCAACAATATCGCGGACGGTGAGTGCAAAGTCACTTGGCTGTTCTTGTAGGACGGCGGCGACTTGCTGTGCTACAGATCGCGCTGAAAGGTTCCAGATATCCTTGCCATCGATACATACAGTGCCGGTCGTGGGACGATGAAAGCGATAGAGCAAACGCAGCAAGGTAGTTTTACCAGCGCCATTTGGGCCGACGATCCCCAGCACACGCCCTGCTTCCAACTCGAAACTGGTTTGATATAGCAGCATATCGGCTCTGCGTGCCGGCGACCAAGAAAGATTACGCACAGAAAGCTTGGCCCCGCTCACGATGCGAGGCTTTCACTGTCTTCAAAGGCAACAATCGCTGCAGGAATACGTGCTAGGGTTGATTTTCGCAGCTTACCGGGTCTATCCACCGACGAGCACCAGCCATCGTGCAAATAGGCGTATTGCTGCGCGAAATTGACTAAATCTTCGATATCGGTTTCGGGGTCGATATCGCCGAACAAGTAGGTCGCTTTCTTGCTGCCATGATAGGCTACTGTGCAAGGGCGGTCACAACCTGCCATGCAGGCGACACCCGAAATCTGAAAATCTTCAGGAATAGCAGCGCCAGCATCAGCAATGGCTTGGCGCAGCTTATTGATCAGCTCATAACCGGGCCGACATTCTTTGCCTTTGTGTCGACAAGACGTGCAAATTGTTATCCGATGATCCATTGGGCCCTCCGCCTCTTAAGGGGGCGCAGGAAGAACAGTCGTGTTGGCGGTGAAACCGCTTAGCCATCATATGCTCCTGACCAGGCACCCCGCCTGCATCGAGTTGAAATGCCGATGCGCAGCACGCACCGATGATGGCAGGTCTCCTGACTTGCGGATCTTTGCTAGGCTGACCTTCCCAACCCAAAGGGTCAGTGGATATCCAGCTTCGCTAGCCGCTTACAGTTGCGGGGGCAGTCACGGAATTGGCGCCTGTTGGCTACACCGCACCGTGTTCCCTATTAGTCCCGTTATCGCTTTGCGCGGGAACCATCTGCAGCCAAATTGTCGCAAGCCAAGGTAACTGTCAATGACCATCGAAGCCATCAACAGGCAATCACAAAAGCGGACATTCAGTCGAAATCAACCAACGGCAGAAAGGTCCGCAACCCGGTCATTAGCCCCAATTTTTTGAGGCACCGGATTGAAGGTCCGCTATGGGAATTCGCAACAATTAATTGGATGTCTGTTGCACTTCAATTTGGAGATCGCCAAGAAAAAGCACTTCACGATCAGTCGCCATCTTCCCGAGCGATGCCTGCGGCTGGTGCTCGCTCTGCCGCCAGCAGCGCGTAAGAACGGGTTTGTTCAAAACTGCTCAATATGATCACCACAATTGAGGTCAGGGGTATCGCCAGTATTGCCCCCGGCAATCCCCATAATGCTGTCCAGAAAGAAAGTGCTACCAGCACCACGAACGGACTCAAGTTGAGTTCGCGTCCGATCCACCGGGGTTCAACGACATTGCCTATATAAATCTGCACGGTTGTGAGCAGTATGGCCAGGGTCAGCGTCGTTGAAAACGAGGCAAACTGAGCCAGTGAAAGCACAACGGGAAGAAGCACCCCCAGCAGTGATCCAAAATAAGGAATATAATTCAAAAAACCGATAATAATCGCCCAAAACAGGGCGAAATCAACGCCCATGAACAGCATGATCAGGTAAGACACTGTACCAAGAATGATGTTGATGAGCGTTTTCAGCGCGAGATAATTACTGATCTTCTGGTTGATTTCGGCGCTTACACGCGTGAATTTTTCAGTCTCCGAACCGCCCGGAAATGCGGCTTCGAGTTTGCCTTGAAAGGAAAGGCGTTCACTGACCAGAAACAATGCGTAGACGATGATGACAAAGATCATGGAGCCCAGATTGGTCAACCCATTCACCATCCAAAGGATCATCGACTGCAGGTTGATGCGCTTGTTGGCCAGTTCCCGCATTTCGTTCCAATTGGGCAGATCATTGATGTTGAACAGCGCGGCAATGCGTACGATCAGTGTTTGAAGATTGTCCTGATAGGTCGGGATTACAGCGATCAGTTCGTCAATCGTGGTACCAACAATCAATGCAAGCGCGAGAATCGCCAGGGTGAAGAAAGCCAGCAGCAAAAGCGGCACGACAAAGCCAGGCATGGCATCGATCAGACGAACTTTTTTCAAAGCCTCCGATGCGCCTGACAGCACATAAACTGCGATGGCGGCCAGGATGATTGGCAGAACCAGGCTGCGGCCAACGCTCAAAAGCCAGCCGACCATAATGGCAAACGCGATGGTCAATATCA
>JABSRX010000150.1 GCA_013214695.1 Rhizobiaceae bacterium
CGTTTTACATACTACCTACGGATTTGGTGCCTGGAAGCATCCTCTCCGAGCCCTGCCATACGACGAGATTATGGGGCAGGGCACTTTGAATACCCAGACGCTGAGATCAGCGGGTGTGGGAACGATGAGGCTCGGTTTGTGTGCGCGCACGCTGTCGGGCGCCGGCAAACACACCTCAGTTTCCCCATCCTTATCGATCACCGAGGTTTGCCGCCGCGCCATCCTGGCCTATCCTTGCGCCGTCCCATCATTCGCAAGGTCCCGCATTCCATGTCCCTCCTCATCATGCCCCGCAAAATCGTTCACGCCTTCCTGCTGCTGGCCCTGTGCCTTTGGCCGCAGATCGCCACGGCGGAAACGCTGTCTGGCTCGAATGTCGACAGCCGTGTCATTGTTGGGCTGAAGGTCGACGCCGCCGGCTTGGCGGCGCTGATGCCGGAGGGCTGGGCGCCGGTGGCCTTCCCGGGCGGGCCGATCAAGGGCGCCAACATGCTGTTTGCCCTGATTGACGGGGTGCTCGAAATGGACGCTGAGGGCAAGCCGCTCGACCCGGCCAGCCGCCGCGCCGTCGTCTTCGTCGGCATGGGGCGCAAGGGGGAAACGGTGCGCCAGTTCGTGCTGAAAATCCTGACCACCGTGCCGCAGCGCAATCCCTATGGCGTGGCCAGTGCCGCCGAGATCGAGCGCAGCCGCACCGTGAGCGGCCCGGCCAATGGTGCGCGCGCCGTGTCCGACGCCTGGCGCATCGCACCAGCGGAAGGCGGCGAGAAGAGCGGCGAAGTGACGTTCAAACTGGATTACACCACCGGACGCCGCGCCTGGATGCCGGGCGAACTGTTCCCGTATTCCGCCGCCGAGCCGGATTTTTCACGCATCTACCGCTTCAACCAGCTGGTCGACCTGGTGGTCAGCGCCCCGCTCGGCAAACCGTCCAGCGGCACCTTTCAGCTGAGCAATTCGGTCGAGGGCTTGCAGAGTATTTTGAACGGCAGCGAAGAAACCGTCGCGGTGATCGACATCCCGGTCTATGTCCGCCAGGTCTATCTGCCCTGAGGCGATTGAGCCATTTTCGAGCCCCTTTCGCCCCCAAACGGGGCCGAGACTGCGGCATACTGACCTTAGTATTAGCCGAACGGAGTGGTGAACGCTGGTCGGTCTGGCCTAGCTTGGTTAACTCGAAACTTCGAAGAATGCGCATTTTTGGGCGTTAAAAAGTGTCAACAGGAGGAACAGACATGAAAACCAAACTTCTCGCCACTGCGGTGGGACTTGCCATGATGGCCGGGTCCGCCCAGGCACAGACGACGATTGAGATGACATCGGCATTCGGTAAGAACCTGCCGATCCTTGGTACAGCCGCGATCGACTTCACCAACAACATCAACAGCATTTCCAGCGATGTTGAGTTTGAACACTTCGATCCAGGCAAACTGGTCCCGACACTTGAAGCCCTCGACGCCGTATCCAGCGGTTCCGTTGATGCGGCCTACGCCACATCCGGCTACTGGCAGGGCAAGATCAACTCGGCTTCGCTGTTTGCCGCCGTGCCGTTCGGTCCGGAAGCCGGTGAATTCCTCGGTTGGGTTCTGTATGATGACGGCGCCAAATATTGGCAGCAGATGTATGACGACAACGGCTACAATGTTGTTGCCCTGCCATGCGGCATCATCGCACCGGAAACATCCGGCTGGTTCAAGAAAGAGATCAACTCGGTGGAAGACCTGAAGGGTCTGAACATGCGTTTCTTCGGCCTCGGCGCCTAGGCCATGCAGAAGCTCGGCGTTTCAACCTCGCTGCTGAGTGCCTCGGACATCTTCCCGGCGCTGGAGCGCGGTGCGATCGACGCGACCGAATTCTCCATGCCACGCATCGATGCGCGTTTGGGCTTCCACAAAATCGCCAAGTACAACTACTTCCCCGGCTGGCACCAGCCTGCAACGCTGTTTGAACTGCTGGTCAACAAGGATGTCTGGGAAGATCTGGACGAAAAAGCGCAGAACCAGATCCGCGTTGCCTGCCTGGCCACCATCACCACCAACTACGCGGAAGGTGAAGCCACCAACTACGCAGCCATGGTCGACAACGTTGAAAACAACGGCGTGACCATCAAGCAGTGGTCGCCTGAGATCATCGCAGCTTTCCAGAGCGCTTGGGATGAAGTGGCAAAGGAACTGGCGGCTGACGATCCATTCTTCCAGGAAGTCTGGGCCGACCTGCAGGAATACCGCAAAGGCTACAAGACCTGGCAGAAAATCTATCTGCCACGCAACTAAGTTGAGCTAAATGCTTGGGGCGACCGGCTCGATCCGGTCGCCCTTTTCATGTTTTTGGGAGGAGGAAGCATGCCCGGCAATGCTGATGTGACGCTTGAACAATCATTGGCCATTTCGGATCCAGGCGAGCGCGACCGCGAGCACCATACGCGGGTTGATCGATTGGTGATCTGGGTGGGCAACATCACGGCTTGGCTCTTTCCGATCCTCATCGTGGCGATCTGCACCCAGGTCGTCATTCGAAAATTGGGCATGAACCAGGCGTGGCTGGATGATGCGCAATGGTGGTTGTACGGCTTCGTCATGACGGTGGGCTTTGGCTACGCGATCACGACACAAAGCCATGTGCGGGTGGACATCCTGCACCAGAATTTCAGCCCGGCGAAGAAAGCCCGCACCGAGGTGTTTGGCCTTGGCTGGCTGCTTTTGCCGTTTTTGCTGATCATGGCCGACATGCTGTTCCACTACGCTTGGGCGTCGTTCTTGGCGCGCGAAGGGTCGGACAGCCCAAACGGCCTGCACGGGCTGTATTTGCTGAAAATGTCGCTGCCGCTGATCTTCATGATGTGCGCGGCGGCAACCGCGTCGATGCTGACACGCCATTTGAAGACGCTAACCGACCTCCAACTATGGACCTTCCTGATCGGTTGTTTTCCAGCCGCCTGGTTCGCGGCTGAACGCTGCATCTACTATGTTCTATGGTGGGTGGTGCGTTTCAGCAATCCCGAAATCAGAGTCCGCCGCATTTCCAGAGAACCTCTGCTTGAACCCACCATGTGGTACGGGCTCGCGCTGGTCCTGATTTTGATCGCCATCAGCTATTTGCGCAACCGCCGCCAGGCCACGTGAGGACAGACTAATGCAGATTCTATCGCTTCTCGGTGGCGTAATGGACATGAACCATTGGATGGTTCTTTTGATGTTCCTGGGCTTCATCTATCTGCTGTTCCGGGGGATTCCGGTGGCTTTTGCGCTGGTCGGCATCAGCCTGATCTTCATCGTCATCGGCGAGTTTGTGCTGGATCCCAACCGCAAGATGATTGGCGAGTTCATCGACTATAAATCGGTCAAACTCACCTATACCAAGCTGGCGGCCAATGCCGGCCGCTTCTTCGGCAGCACCATCAAGAACCCGGTGCTGGTCGCCTTGCCGATGTTCATCTTCATGGGGCTGATGCTCGACCAATCCGGAGTCGCCCAGCGTATGATGCGCTCGATGCAGGTGCTGTTCGGCGCTCTGCGCGGTGGCTTGGCCCTGTCGGTGATGCTGATCGGCATCATCCTTGCCGCCTCCACCGGTGTCATCGGCGCTTCGGTTGTTTTGCTGGGCGTGATGGGCATTCCGGCCATGATGGCGCAGAATTATCACAAGCCGATTGCCGCAGGCACGGTGGCCGCATCCGGCACGCTGGGGATTTTGATCCCGCCATCGATCATGTTGGTCATCATGTCGGACCAATTGGCGATCAGCCTCGGTGATCTGTTCATGGGGGCGCTGTTCCCGGGTCTTCTGCTCGGTGGATTGTACATTTCATTCATCGTGCTGCTTGGTCTGGTCAAGCCGGATTGGATGCCCTTGCCGCAGAACCGCGAGCCTGTGACCATGAAAGTGGTGATGGACGTTTTCTGGTCGGTTGTGCCGCCGTTTGGTCTGATCCTGTTGGTGCTCGGGTCGATTTTCTTCGGGCTGGCAACGCCAACAGAAGCCTCCGGTCTGGGCGCCGCCGGCGCCACATTGCTGGCGCTCGCCAACCGCAACCTGAACCTGACCGTGTTCAAGGATGTGATGCGCCAGACATTGAACACGTCGGGCTACATTGTCGGCATCTTCATCACCGCGGCGTTCTTTGCCTACGTGCTGCGGCGCTATAACGGCGACTCGATCATCGAGAACATCGTGCTCGGGTCCTTCGACAACCCCTATATGGTCGTCGCCTTCATCCTGTTCATCATCTTCCTGCTGGGCTTCTTGCTGGACTGGATCGAGATCACTCTGATCATCATGCCGTTGATGCTGCCGGTGGTGCTGTCCTTGAACATTCCGGTTGAAGGCTATGGCGTTGTCGGCGATCCATCTGTCGTGTGGTTTGCGATCCTGGTGGCCGTAACGCTGCAAACGTCGTTCTTAACGCCGCCGGTTGGGTTTGCGTTATTTTACCTCAAAGGGGTGTGTCCGCCCGGGGTGACGCTCGGCCACATCTACCGCGGCGTCGTGCCTTTCGTCATCCTGCAGCTTGTCGGTCTCGGCATTGTCTTCGCAACGCCCGAGTTGACGACGTGGTTGCCGGCCCTTGCATACGGAAATTGAGCGAGGTGAAGCTTTGAGCTGAGCGGTCATCTGTCCGCAAATCTCCGACGACACAGAGCGGTCCCAACCGGCAGCTAGCTCGCCTAGCTCGCCGCTTCCGCCATCTGCTGGCGCGCGATAATCCCCATTGTCGCCGCCACCAGTCTGGATACGGTCAGGCCGCCAATGCCGTCGACATCGACTTCCGGCATGATTTCGACGAAATCGACAGCGGCGATCCGGCCACGGTCGGCAGCGGCGAGGATCAGTTCCAGCACCTGATAATAGCTGAGGCCCCCCGGTGCGCGGCCGATCGTGTTGGGGGTGATGGACGGGTCCATCGCATCGATGTCGATGCAGAGAATGACGTTTTCCCCCGGGCCGATCTGATCAATCGCTGGCTGCAAGCCATGGCGAAAGATTTCCGGCGCGGTGAAAAACTGGGCGCCCCAGGTGATCGCATCTTCGTAATCCGACGAATGTCCAGATCCGATGCCGCGCGCGCCGACCTGAATGATCTTTTCAATATGCCCCATTTCGGAGGCGCGGCGCATGGTCGACGACAGACCGTGAGTTTCGCCCATATGGCTGTCGCGCCAATCAATATGCGCATCAATCTGCAGCACCGTGTAGGACTTCCCCGTGTCGCCCATTGCATCAAGCATCGGGATCGGGATGGAATCGTCTCCACCGATGACGATCGGCACAACACCACGGCTGACGACTTGTGAGACGGTATCGCGAATGGTCTGGCGGTTCTGGGCAAAGTCGCTGTCGCTCCAGGGCAGGTTGCCGCAATCGACGGCGCGTTTGCTGCCCTGCGGGAAGGTCGGCCCGTCGAGATCAAAATTGTGTCGGTCGATATTCGCTGTCAGCGAGCCGATGGCTTTGCGCAGCGATTCTGGCCCATTTTGCGCATAGGCGCCCACCGATCCGTAGGGCGTCGCGCAAGGAGCACCAATAAACGCCGACGAGGCGTCGATCGTCGTCAGGTCTTCACAAGCCTGCAAGCCCAGGAAGGTGGTCGATTCCGTCGCGCCAAACAAGGCTGCAAGATCCGGCTTGTTGCTCATGGGAACGTCCTTACGTCGATGCTGTTGAAGTGGGGGCAGGGGATGTTGAAGGAAGGGCAAGGATAGTGTGGTGCGGGGTTGGGCGCAATTGGGCCGTCAGCGCCCATTTCGATCACCATCGGCGCCAAATTTACCAGTTCACAACCAAATGGCGGGCATGATGGTCGCGAGCAACTTTGATCACCAGCGGGCAACCATGGATCGATTCCAATCTCTACCAGGCGACGACAACCCCAACCCCAAAGTCCGGCGTCAGCGTCGACGGGCGATGTTCAAGGGCGGCAGGATATTTCTGCATGACCAGGGCACGGTGATTGACTGTGTTGTGCGCGATTACAGTCCGCGTGGCGCCAAGCTGGTGCTGGAGCGCAAATCCGCCGTACCAGACCAATTCAAGCTGGTCATCCCCGACGACGGCACCGAGGTCGACTGCGAAGTTAAGTGGCGTGGCGAAGGCGAAGTCGGCGTTGAATTTGGCGCCAAACCCCAGACCGACTTCCGCAACATCCGCAAACTCCGCCCGCAACCCCGCCAGTAACGGGCGACGGCGACGGTACACGCGCCCAGAACAAACATCTGCAATGGAATGGTAACGAGCCTGCTTTCGGGCTTGTTATGCCACCTGCTCCGAGACCTTTAACGGGGCCCATTTTTGCGCCTGATTTCGGCTTGCCAGCAACGCGTTGTTGCCACGCATCCCCATCGGCCACACAGCAATCGTCCATTGCAGCGGGACGTTACTGTAGTGGCTCGCGTAAGTTTCGATATTCAATATATCAATTCCATAAAATCAAAAGATATTGACAATTAATAATAAAAAAATACAGAGAAAAATAATAAATATGGAAAAATAAATGTTTTATTCGAAATTACAAATAATAAAGTCCGTTATTAGAAAAGGCTAGTGGTCGGATGAGCATAAGCCTCAGCCAAACAGCAGAACCAGAGGACCGGAATAGTGTCGATCTATTTCTGCTCCCCGTTGCGCTATCCGGGCGGCAAGGCGGCGATCACACCCTTGCTGCGCGAGGTTCTGTTGAAGAACAACCTGCGGGACAGCTCGTTCGCCGAGCCCTATGCCGGGGGCGCCGGCCTGTCGCTGGCGCTGCTGTTTGCCGGAGATGTCAGCGATGTTCATCTCAACGACATTGATCTCGGCATCTATTCCTTCTGGAACCTGGTGATCCACAACACGTCGAAACTGCTCGACATAGTCAATACGATAGATGTCGACCTGGCCGAGTGGCACCGGCAGCGGGCGATCCTCTGTGATCCCTCTCCGGATCCCGATGATCTGGGATTTGCCACCTTCTTCCTGAACCGCACCAACCATTCCGGCATCGTGCCCTTTGCCGGGCCGATCGGCGGGCGCAACCAGACAGGCAAGTACAAGATCGATTGCCGTTTCCACCGCGAAAACCTGTCCAACCGGATCAAGCGCATCGCCTGCTATGGGCACCGAATCCACCTGTCGAACCTCGACGCCAAGCAGTTCCTGCAGGATCGCAATGCGAAGAGCGACGAGCGGCGGTTTTTCTACATCGACCCGCCTTACGTGCAAAATGGACGCAAGCTCTACACCAATTCTTACGAAGATCAGGATCACTTTGATATTTCTCGCGAAATTCGATCGCTCAGATGCCCCTGGCTGGTGACCTACGACAATGTCCACCTGATCCACCGCTTCTATGACGACTATGACCGGTATGAATTCGATATCAATTATTCGCTGAACAAGAAGCGTCGGGGGCAGGAGGTGTTGATCGCCAGCCACGGCCTCAGCGTGCCATTGGCCAAAGCCTTTGGCCTGCGTGCCGTCGCCTGATCCGGCGCCAACCAGCATATTCTGGGGCAATTTCGCCGCGCACATTAGCAGTTGACGGAAGGTCGCCGGCATTGACTCATCGCCAGTGCTATGGCCCGGTTAAGTATTGTTGACCGGAGCTAAGCAAATTTAATGACAGATACCTTGCCAGAACTCTTCGATGACCAGCAGGATATCCAGGAAGCTGCGATTTCACTTGAATCCTCGCAAAGCATGGATGAACACCTGGAGCAGGTATTTAAGGTATTTGACCTGTTTGGCGTCGGCCATGGATGCCTGCACGCGCTGAATGAAACCTATTCGCCGTCACAGGCCCTGTGGCGGGTGACGCCACCTGACGTGACAAGCGCCTGCAGTTATCTGATTGAAACCAACAAACACCCCGCCGTCCGGCTCGGCAAAACCCGCCACTTTGCCTTTGATCTGTTCGATTTCCGGGACAATTTTGAAGGCGATCCCGATGTCGATGCTCTGTATGAGGCTTTCGAGCAAAACGGCGTTGCCCAGGCCTATGGCCTGCCGATCCAGACCAAGGATCGGGGCACCTTCGTCTTCGTCGTGGCCCGGCCTGGGGCGCCGATCGACACAGTCGAGCTGCTGACCCTGCAGGCGATTTGCTCCAACGCCGTCAACGGCGTGATGCAGTTTGTGCCGCGCCCCTGTGAACAGGGCATGGCAGGCAAGTTCTCAGGCGACGAGAAGCGCATTTTGACCGGCATCGCCCATGGTAAGGACATGGCCGATATCGCAGACGAAGCCGCCGTCAGTGAGCTGGCGCTGCGCTCAAAGGTCGACCATATCGTCAAGAAGGCCGGGGCCCGCAACATCTCCCATGCGGTTGTGTTGTCGCTGATTGAGGGTGAAATCTCACTTGAGGAATTATCTCCAACCTAATCGCGTAAGGGACAGGCCGATCTCCGACTTAGCCAAACTTGTTGCCCAATTTTACGCGATCAAACGAGACCTCGACGACCACATTCACCAAGATGATGCTGTTGGGATCCAAAGATTAGATCGCGAACTGACCCATCTGTGCGAGACGATTCTCGCGCGTGAGGTCGATTGCGAGCGCGAACGCGTCGAAAAGCTGGATTTCCTGCTCGACCTGTTCGTGCCGGCAGGCGAACGCACGCCGCTTCAGGAGCGCACCTGTGAGGCCATCCGGCAGGTTGTGTTGACCATGCAGACGCCCAGATAGGCCGACCGGGGGCGGGGGCGCTAATGCGGAATTAGGATTAATCGTTTGATTCAAGCCGGCAGGCTACTTAGCCTCCGCCCGTCCACTTGTTGACGACAATCTTCGATTGGATGGAGCCTGTGGTCAACGACAGACCCACCATCCCGGTCCTGAGGGCACAGGCTCGCTCCACCGCTTTCGCGCGCATACACCAAAACTTGAGCGGCCCGCCCATTCCCTTCGCGTCGGGACAATGGGAAAATCCCCCAACACCAATCCGGGCTCTGTCATCAATGCGCCAAACCCCTTTGCTTCTGGCCTGTGTGATCATTACCAGCAGCGCTGCCGCCGCCGCCGACAGAGCCGCGTTTTACGGGCAGTGGGGTACAGCAAAGCAATGTGCCCGTCAGCCGATCAAGCCCGGCGGCACACTTCTGGCCCAGCCCTATGAATTGGGGCCGACTTGGCTGAAGCAGGGCAGTCTGTACTGTCAGCTCAACTGGGGGCCAATTGAGCAGCGCCAGGACGGCAGTTTCACCGCTGCCCACGCCGCCTGTGGCGAAGACACGATCCGCTCCTACTTTATGGGCATCGAAAGGCGCGGCGACCAGCTCTTGCTCAACTGGGGGTTTCCCAATTTCAGCCCGCCGCTATCGCGCTGCCGCTGAGGTGGCGATTGAACTAGGCATCGCCGCGTCGCCCGGTCTGCCATAGAGCAGGGCCCAAGATAAAACCCCGGCCATTGACTGACCGGGGTTGAAATTGTCTTTGGGGATCAGGCCCCGATGCACTCACCGGGTACCTGAAATGGGCAACCGTGCGGTCTTACTTTCCGTTTCCGTTGGCATTGCCATTGCCGTTGCCATTGGAGTTGCCGTTGGCGTTCCCATTGCCGTTGCCATTCCCGTTACCGTTGGAATTGCCGTTGGCATTGCCGCCGCCGCTGTTTCCGTTGGCATTGCCGTTGGAGTTGCCATTAGAATTACCGTTGGAGTTGCCATTGCTGTTGCCGTTGGAATTACCATTGGCGCTGCTGGCATTGCTGAAGATGCGTGCGCTGGAGGCAATGCTGGATGCGCCGCGGCCGCTGACAGACACCTGGCTGGAAGAGGTCGAGGACACGCCCGCCGACTGGCCTGACGTGATGTCCACCGAACGTCCGCTCTTGTTGGAGCGAACACCGACAACGCCGCGCTTGACCGAGACGGTCGCGTTCCTGCGGCCAACTTTGACCTCAAAGCGCGTGCCCTTCACGACAGCGACCAACAGAGGGGTTTTGACAGTCACGTGCTTGCGGCGACGGGTTTCGACGTCGAGCAGCAGCGAACCGTATTTCTGCTGAAGATAGGTTTTGCGGCCATTGGCCTGGCTGCTGCGCAGGTGGGCCATGGTTTTGGGACGATACATGATCATCTCCTTGCCGCGCCTCAAAACCAGGCGCCCCCTTGGACCGGTGCGGATCCAGCTGCGTTTCGGAATGGTCATGCCACGCTTGATGGTTTTCCATTTTTTATTGTCCACCGTATAGCTGGCCGGTTGCGCCACTTTCGAGGCCACCCAGCGTTCGGCATGCGCCCATTGCGGTACCACGAGCACAAACAACAGTGCCAGCACCAGCTTTGTTCCATGTCCAAACATCACACTTCTCCTTTTATGTGTAGGAAAGGTATGGTCGATGAATCCTAACGATGCGTCAGTCGCGGAGGATCAATTGCAAGTGTGGTTGCGCGGTCGCAAAAGTCGAACGCGCAAATGCAGCAAGTGCATTAACCTGGCGGAAAGCATGGCTTCGGTTTGCGCGCACGCCAGCGGCCGCGCTGCCGCTCACGCGCCAACCTCGGGGTCGCCAGACAGGGCAGGGCCGACAGCTGGCTATACCAGATCTTCGATCTCGTACCAGGCATCTTCACCGGCAAACCAGACGCCGCTGATGTCAACCAACAGGTCCACATCACCGTTGGGCGCCGTCACCTTGTAGGAGCCGTCAGCGTTGGACACGATCAGGTAGTCGGACGCCTGTCCGTCATAGTCGACCTGATTATAGCCGCTGTCGCCGCCTTTGATGATGTCATCGCCTTGCGAGCCTCTGATGACGTCGAGACCGGCGCCACCGTCGATGATGTCATTGCCGGCAGTGCCCAGAAGATAGTCGTCTGCATCGGTACCGACGATCGGGTCAGCAGATCCGTCCGCTGCCTGGTTGTCGTTACTGGCTTCTGCTGCAGTGTCGGCCTTTACAGTGGCACTGGCGCCCTCATTGGCCTTGACGAGATCTTCGATGGCAAAGAACTCGTACTCCGCCTCAAACAAAATGCCGTCAATGTCGATCAGCGTGTCGGTTCCGGCCTGTCCCGGTTTTTCAACGATCACACTGCCTTCACTGCCCATGCGGAACACATAATCAGATGGTCGACCAGCATAATTCACCTGATTGAATCCGCTGTCGCCTCCGTTGATGATGTCGTCGCCTGCCGAACCCTTGATCACGTCCACACCGTACATGCCGTCAATGTGGTCGTTGCCGTCGGTTCCCATAATTCGGTCATCATTGCAGGTGCCCACGATGGTGGCGCCGACTTCAGGACCTTCGTCCGCTTTGGGGGCCTCCACCACTGGATCGACGACTTGCGGTTCGACCACTTCGGGTTCGACCACAGGCTCTGTAACCGTGGTCAACTCTTCCGTGGAGCTGTTGATCAAGTCGTCGATGGCATACCATTTGTCATCGCCGGCGAACCACGCGCCGTCGACATTGATCAGCGTGTCCGTTCCGGCGCCATCTGGTTTTTCAACTGAGACAGTGCCATCCGGGTTTGCCGTGAAGATATATTCGGTGGGCAATCCGCCATAGTTCACCTGGTTGTAACCGTCGTCACCGCCGTCGAGGATGTCGTCACCCTGTGACCCGCCAAACACATCAATGCCGTCGCCGCCGTTGATGTGATCGTCCTCCTCGGTGCCGCAGATGAGGTCGTCTTCCGGCGTACCTGTTATGGTTGGGCCACCGTCATCCTCAATGGTGACGGTAACGGTAGCCGTATCGGTTTCCCCGCGCGCGTCGAGGATCGTGTAGGTGAATGTATCAGTGCCGGTGAATCCCGCATTGGGCGTATAGATCAGCGCACCATCGGGCCCTTCGGCAACCGTGCCGTTGCCGCCATCGGTGAAGCTGTCGATGAACTGCCGATCTTCTTCAGCATCCCTGTCGTTGGCCAACACGTCGATCGTCACAGGGGTCTCAACGCTTGTGGTCGTTGCGTCGTCAACGGCATCGGTCGAATTGTCTT
>JABSRX010000151.1 GCA_013214695.1 Rhizobiaceae bacterium
TTTCAATGGCGAAGATTCGTTCACCTATGAAGTTTTGGACGGCAATGGCGGTTCGGACACCGGCACCGCTACGATCACCGTCACGCCGGTGCCCGAAGCACCTGTCGTTTCTGGGCTTTCGGTCGACACGGGTGCCAGCGATTCAGATGGCGTCACCTTTGACAGCACGCCGACCATTACATGGACTGCCGATGACGGCGATACCGTGGAGGTCTTCCGGGATAACGTGTCAATTGGCAGCGTCACGGCCAATGGTGGTGTCTGGTCGATTGGCGATGCCTCATTCCTGGCCGATGGCGATTATGTCTACACGGCAATTGCCACCGACGGTTTTGGGACACAATCGGCGACATCAGCACCTTTCAATGTGACTGTAGACACGACGGCGCCAGCGGCTCCGGTCGTATCTGTAATCTCTGATGACACCGGTATTTTGGCAGACGATGAAATCACTTCCGACACCTCGTTGACGGTATCCGGTACTGCAGAAGCGGACAGCACGGTTGAGGTTTTCCGCGATGGCGTTTCCATCGGTACGGCTGTGGCGACCGGTGGTCAGTGGTCACTGGCGGACAATTCCAGCCTGGCTGATGGCAATTATGCCTATACGGCGATCGCTACAGATGTTGCGGGACTTTCATCTGCAGCCTCTGCGCCGTTGAACGTCGAGGTAGACACTGCGAAGCCGGACGCACCTGTGGTGGACGCGATTGCAGACGATGATGCAACTCCAGGCGATGGCATTACCTCTGACACCACGCTGACCATCTCCGGTACGGCCGAAGCGGACAGCACGGTTGAAGTGTTCCGCGATGGTGTTTCGATCGGTACAACAGTTGCGACAGGCGGAGTCTGGTCCCTGGCTGACCCGATGACGCTGGACGTGGACAAATATGTCTATACGGCCACCGCTACAGATACGGCCGGAAACGTTTCCAACCTGTCCGGCGATTTTGACGTTCATGTCATCGGGCCGCTGTTCTCGGACGGCTTTGACGGGGTCAATTTCGATAACGTGGTTGCCGGGAAATACATTGCTGGTACCCAGTACGATTCCCTCGGTGGCCAAAGCGAAATCCGCTTTGCTTCCAGCCAGGCTGAAGCGACCGAGGCCGGCTTCGATCTGGCGCAGGCCTTCAACGGTGGAGACGACGTTGACACCTATTTCTCCGGCTTTGGTCAGGAAATCATCAACGGCAACGGCGGTAACGATCGTTTCGTCATGATCGATGGATTTGCCTTCGACGTCATTAATGGTGGTGCCAACGATCAGAGCAACGTCAATGACGGTGATACTTTGGATCTGACGCAGTACAGCAATGGTGTGACCGTCAACCTGACAAACGGTACCTATTCAGACAGCGTGGCCAACACTTCCGGCACCTTGACCGGCATTGAGACCGTGTTGGGCACCGAAGCCAGTGACGCCATCACCGGCAGTGGGCTCGGAGATCTGCTGGTCGGCAATGGCGGTGCAGACACCATCAATGGCGCCGGTGGCAACGACCTGATCTTTGGTGACCGTTTCCGCACTTCTGAAGACGACTATTCCGACGATATCCTCAATGGCAATGGTGGTAACGATTCCATATATGGTGATGCCGGCAGCGACATGACATCCGGTGTTGGTGGTAACGACATCATCACCGGCGCCGGCGGCCGTGACTCGCTTGTTGGCGACACAGCCGGCGACCTGTCAGCGACGGGTGGCAATGACACATTGAACGGCAATGGCGGTGCCGACAGCCTGTTCGGCGACACGGTTGGTACGCTGAAGGGCAATGGCCAGGGTGGTGACGATATTCTGATTGGTGGCAATCAGGGTGACGTTCTGGTGGGCGATGCCCGCCTGATGGAAGGCGCTACGGCTGCAGGTGGTAACGATGAACTGACCGGTAATGGTGGCAATGACACGCTTTACGGGGATGTCTTCTACTCATTGACCGACGGTGTCGCGTCAAGCACCGATAACGGCAATGGCGGTGACGACGATCTCGACGGTGGCACCGGCAATGACACTCTCATTGGTCAAAGCGGTAATGACGTTCTGACCGGTGGCACGGGCGCTGACACATTTGTCTTCAGCACTGGTTTCGATGAAGATACTATTGTTGACTTCGTCAAAGGCACCGACAAAGTGGATGTCACCGGGTTCGGCCTTACTCAGATCGAGCTGCAGGACATCATCGATGCTGGTGCAGACGTTGCCGGCGACCTCGTGCTGAATTTCCTGAACGGCGATCTTCTGACCATGACAGGTCAGGCCAATCAGGCCATCGACACGGACGATTTCGACTTCTAGGGGCGGGTAATCCGTCTTGTCTGGACAGCGGGGCGAATTTGCAACTTTTGATGCAGATTCGGCCCGCTTCAGATTGATCCATGCCGTCTATGCCGGGCGGGGCATGGTGCCGCTTACGTGACTCGAACACGTGACCTCCGCATTACGAATGCGATGCTCTACCAACTGAGCTAAAGCGGCACACAACTCGGTGCTAAAATGCGGCCTTGTTGTCGTCAAGAGGCGACACGGCACTAGCGACTGGCAGCCGCAAGTCCGGCGTCACTTGTCGCGGCGCTCGCCGCTGCAGCGTTTGGAGCAGTATTTGACGTTCTCCCAGTCGCGCTCCCACTTCTTGCGCCAGCTGAAAGGACGCCCGCAGGTTGCGCAGATCTTTTGTGGTAGTTGGCCCTTCTTGCGGGTTTTCGACATCTGTCTCGTCTCGTCTCGTCTCGCCGCACCGCGCCGCGCCGCGCCGCTACAGGGCGTTGATCCAATCAATCGCCCGCTTTGCCAGAGGTTCGCTGTTTGACGGGCTCAATATGCGCCCGGCAATGACGTGATCGTAGCGATCTTCCGCCTCCAGTACCTCGTGGATCAGCGTCGCCGTGCCGGCCTCCGTGTCGGCGCCCCAGCGCTCGGCAAACTGGCGGGCCAGATCCGCGCGGATGACTTGATCTGCTGGGTGATAGACAAACAGGGCAGGGACCGACACCTTCTCAACCGGTAAGGTGCTGACATGCTCGACACTGGCCATCATTGGCAACAGCGCGACCGTTGGATAGGCGTTGGTCCACCACTTGGCGTGTTCTGCGTTGACCGTGTCGAACGAGCGCTCGGCGCCGGCAATCAAGGGCAACCACTGACGCGCAGCGCCCAGAGTCAAAAGACCAGCACTTGGATTGTTGACCCCGTAATTGGGGGAAACGAGGATCATGCCGGCGACATTTTCCATAAGCTGCGACTTGCTGCCCGCTGCTGCCCATGTGGCAAAGGTGGCGCCAGTGGACACGCCGATCACAATGACTTTTTCGCCAAGCGCTCGACCAATCGCCAGAGCTTCCGCCGTATCATTGTACCAGTCATTGACCGTCGCCTTCGCCAGAGCTTCCCCGTCGCGCCCGTGCCCGGTGAGGCGGGTATAGAAAATATTGGCCCCCAGTGCTTCCGCCATGATGTCCGGCATCGGCCGCGTTTCTTCCAGCGTGGCTGAAAAGCCGTGCAGATAGACCAGAGATATCGGCGTCCTGGCTTTGCTGGCGGGATCGGCCCAGACGATCTGTTTTTCGGCCCCTGCAATAATGCCGGGAATTGCCGATTCTTTTGCGGCGAGATAGGCGTCGAGATCGGTGCCCAGATCCGCCTCCTGGAAGTGGATTGTTTCGTCGACCGGTTCAGTCGGCCCCAGACCCACAGTTGCCGCCAGCAGCGCCAATATCCCACCAAATGCCATCGCCAACTTCCTGATCATCACCGTCTTCCCGAAACGCGTAAACTGAATGTCTTAAATCCAACCGGGCTGGTAAAATCAAGCCGCAGCAATACCCTCGCGATCGTTGCAGTGGTTAGAGCGGGCGGGGCGGCAGACGGTCGTTGATGCGCATATCAACGCTTGGGCGGTTGATCACCTCGCGCAGGGCAAAACTCGACGTCATACGCGCCACCCCGGGCATCGCCGACAACCATTCCTTGTGGATGCGCTCGTAGTCGGCCAGATCCCGGGCCGCAACGCGCAGCAGATAGTCGCTGGTACCCGACATCAGGTAGCAGACCAGCACATTCGGACATTCCTTCACCGCATCCTCGAATGCTGTCAGATGATCCACCGACTGGCCTTCCAGCGTGATGTAAACGATGACGACAATGGGATGCCCAAGCGCGCGGGAGGAGAGCCGCGCGTGATAGCCGCGCACCACGCCGGACTTTTCCAAGGCATCAACCCGCCGCGAACAGGCGGAGGGCGACAGCCCGACACGGTCGGCAAGAACGACATTGGGAATTCGCGCGTCCTTTTGCATCTGGCTCAAGATCGCACGGTCAATCGCATCAAGTTCGATCATTGCAATAATCCTTCGTTTCGCACTCATATTGAGCAACAACTCACGAAAATATCGCGCAATTATGAGTGACTTTGCAAGGACATTGAGCCCGTCCCAGCCTACATAGTGGTCAGTTCAATTGTCTGGGAGATTTTGGATATGAAAATTGGCGTTCCCAAGGAGATCAAGAATCACGAGTATCGGGTTGGCCTGACGCCAACCTCGGTGCGTGAATATGTGGCCCATGGCCACGATGTCGTTGTTGAGACGGCCTGTGGTGCCGGCATCAGCGCCAGCGACGACGAATACCGTGCGGCCGGTGCGGTTGTTCTGGATACGGCTGAAGAGGTGTTCGCGACGGCTGACATGATTGTTAAGGTCAAGGAACCGCAGCCCAATGAATGGGTTCAACTGCGCGAGGGCCAGTTGCTCTACACCTATCTGCACTTGGCACCAGATCCAGAGCAGACCAAGGGCCTGCTGGACTCCGGCTGCACCGCTATTGCCTACGAAACGGTGACCGATGACGATGGCGGCTTGCCGTTGCTGGCGCCGATGTCGGAAGTGGCCGGCCGACTGTCAATCCAGGCCTCAGCCACGGCGTTGCAACGCGCCAACGGAGGCAGGGGTGTTCTGCTCGGTGGCGTTCCTGGCGTGGCACCTGGCAAGGTGGTCATCATCGGCGGAGGTGTCGTTGGCACCAATGCGGCCATGATGGCTGTCGGCATGGGCGCCCAGGTTACCATTCTGGACCGCTCGATCTCGCGCATGCGGGAACTGGACGCGATGTTCAACAGCCGCATCACCACCCGCTATTCAACGGTCAATTCGCTCGAAGAAGAAGTCTATTCCGCCGATGTTGTGGTGGGTGCCGTGCTCATTCCGGGTGCGGCTGCGCCAAAACTGGTGCGGCGCGACATGCTGCCGAACATGAAGCCGGGTGCTGTCCTGTGTGACGTGGCAATCGACCAGGGTGGTTGTTTTGAGACCTCACGTGCGACCACCCATGCGGAGCCAACCTATGAAGTGGACGGCATCGTTCACTATTGCGTGGCGAATATGCCGGGTGCCGTGCCGTTGACCTCGAGCCATGCACTCAACAATGCGACACTGCCCTATGGCCTGGCGCTCGCTGATCATGGCCTTGCGGCGCTGCAGCGCGATGTCAATCTCCGCAATGGGCTGAACATCCACAAGGGCAAGGTGACGAATGCTGCTGTGGCCGAAGCGCTGAACCTGACTTTGAACGATTCGGACGCAGTTCTGGCCGCCTGATCGACCATAATCTGGGTGAGGGGCGACACCCTCTGTTTAAGAATGCAAGGGGCAGTAACGGAAGTTGCTGCCCTTTTGACGATTTGGCCCTGAATCATTGCGGCGACTCGGGTCTGTTCGCCGTCCCGGTTTTCTGGCATTAACCGAGCCAGGTCGACCGCCAAAAAGGCAGGAAACTTAACGGCTTTTGGGGGTTGACGCAGGGCGGAACTGGGCCTAATAAGCGCCCATTCCAAGCCAATGTGAGCTTTGATTTTCGACGCGACTCGCGTTGAAGCAAGCAAGCTCAAACAAGGTTTGTTATAACGGGAAACAAATTTATAGCATGAATTCAGCGACTTAGCTGCATTCCTCTGCATTTTGAAAGTGCCTCGGCAAGCTGCTTGCCTGATGGTGCTTTTCGCTATGTGGAGCGGAATCACATTCCGGTCTCGGACAAATATCGCACGGTTTTTTGGGTGACAGCTCAACGAAACCATAAAGTGAAACGCCCATCCTCAGGTTTTTGAGCGGGCAGATAAATAAGGGATGTGTCTATGCCGACCATCAATCAGTTGGTGCGTAATCCGCGGAAAGCGCCAATCAAACGAAGCAAAGTTCCTGCCATGGAGCAGAACCCTCAGAAGCGTGGCGTTTGCACACGCGTCTACACAACAACGCCTAAGAAGCCGAACTCGGCGCTGCGTAAGGTTGCAAAGATTCGTTTGACCAACGGCTTTGAAGTCATCGGTTATATCCCAGGTGAAGGTCACAACCTTCAGGAACACTCCGTGGTCATGATCCGCGGCGGTCGCGTAAAGGACTTGCCCGGTGTGCGTTACCACATCATTCGCGGCGTGCTCGACACGCAAGGCGTTAAAGATCGCAAGCAGCGCCGTTCGAAATACGGCGCCAAGCGTCCTAAGTAAGGGTTATATAAGATGTCACGTCGTCACCGCGCCGAGAAACGCGTAATCAACCCTGATCCCAAGTTTGGTGATCTGGTTCTGTCGAAATTCATGAACTCCATCATGCTCGATGGTAAAAAGTCTGTCGCTGAGCGCATCGTCTATGCAGCTCTCGATCAGGTGGAAGAAAAAGCCCGCACCGAGGCTTTGCCAATGTTCCACACAGCTCTGGAAAACATCGCTCCTCAGGTTGAGGTTCGTTCCCGCCGCGTTGGTGGTGCAACTTACCAGGTTCCAGTCGAGGTTCGTGCTGAGCGCCGTCAGGCTCTGGCAATCCGCTGGTTGATCGCTGCGGCACGCAAGCGCAACGAAACGACAATGATTGATCGCCTGTCTGGCGAACTGATGGATGCGGCCAACAATCGTGGTGCTGCGGTCAAGAAGCGTGAAGACACGCACAAGATGGCCGAAGCGAACCGCGCGTTCTCGCATTATCGCTGGTAACCCGTTTCTCAATTTCCTCCCAATAGAGACAAAAATCATGGCACGCGAATACGAACTCAAGAATTATCGCAATTTCGGCATCATGGCGCATATCGATGCGGGCAAAACCACGATGACCGAGCGTATTCTTTATTACACCGGTAAAATCCACAAAATGGCTGAAGTGCACGACGGTGCTGCAACCATGGACTGGATGGAGCAGGAGCAGGAGCGTGGCATCACGATCACTTCTGCTGCGACCACAACCTTCTGGGAAGGTCGTGACGGCACCAAGCGTCGTTACAACATCATCGACACCCCCGGTCACGTTGACTTCACCATTGAAGTTGAGCGTTCGCTGCGTGTTCTCGATGGTGCTGTTGCTCTGCTGGACGCCAACGCCGGTGTTGAGCCGCAGACTGAAACAGTCTGGCGCCAGGCCAACAAGTACAACGTGCCGCGCATGGTTTTCGTCAACAAGATGGACAAGATCGGTGCTGACTTCTTCCGTTCGGTTGAAATGGTCAAAGAGCGCCTGGGTGCCACACCTTGCGTGCTGCAGCTGCCAATCGGTGCTGAAAACCAGTTCGAAGGCATTGTCGACCTGATCGAAATGAAAGAGCTGGTCTGGCAGGGTGAAGACCTGGGTGCTGGCTGGGACGTCAACGAAATCCGTGACGAACTGAAGGACCAGGCTGAAGAATACCGCGAAATGCTGATCGAGACAGCTGTTGAAGCTGACGAAGAAGCAATGGAAGCGTATCTCGAAGGTGAGATGCCAAGCAACGACAAGCTGCGTGAGCTGATCCGTAAGGGTACAATCGGCGTTGAGTTCTTCCCGGTCATGTGCGGAACAGCCTTTAAAAACAAAGGTGTACAGCCGCTTCTTGAAGCAGTTACTGACTTCCTGCCAAGCCCGCTGGACGTTCCTGCGATCGCTGGTATCGACGCCAAGACTGAAGAAGAAACCGTACGCGAGTCCGACGACGCTGCGCCATTCTCCATGCTGGCCTTCAAGATCATGAACGACCCATTTGTTGGCTCGCTGACTTTCTGCCGCATCTACTCCGGTACGCTGGAAGCTGGCGGTTCGCTGATGAACACCGTTAAAGGTAAGAAAGAGCGCATCGGCCGCATGCTGCAGATGCACTCCAACGACCGTGTTGACATCAAAGAAGCCTATGCCGGTGACATCGTCGCCATCGCAGGCCTGAAAGAGACAACAACTGGTGACACTCTGTGTGATCCGCTGAAGCCGGTTATCCTGGAGCGTATGGAATTCCCGGATCCGGTTATCTCCATCGCCATTGAGCCAAAAACCAAGGGCGACCAGGAAAAAATGGGCATCGCGCTCAACCGTCTGGCTGCGGAAGATCCTTCTTTCCGCGTCAAGTCCGACGAAGAAAGCGGTCAGACCATCATTTCCGGCATGGGCGAACTGCATCTCGACATTCTGGTTGACCGCATGAAGCGTGAATTCAACGTGGAAGCCAATGTTGGTGCGCCTCAGGTTGCTTACCGTGAGACAATCACCCGCGAAGCTGAAATCGACTACACCCACAAGAAACAGTCTGGTGGTTCTGGTCAGTTTGCCCGCGTTAAAATCATCTTTGAACCAAACCCAGAGGGTGAAGACTTCGAATTCGAGTCGAAAATCGTCGGTGGTAACGTTCCAAAAGAATACATCCCAGGTGTTGAAAAAGGCATCCAGTCGGTCATGGACAACGGTCCGGTTGCTGGCTTCCCAATGCTCGGCGTGAAAGCCACGCTGATGGACGGTGCCTTCCACGACGTTGACTCCAGCGTGCTGGCATTTGAGATCGCTTCCCGTGCCGCCTTCCGTGAAGGCGCTCAGAAAGCCGGTGCCAAACTGCTTGAACCAATCATGAAGGTTGAAGTGGTCACACCTGAAGAATATATGGGCGACGTGATCGGCGATCTGTCTTCACGTCGTGGTCAGGTTGCTGGCACGGAATCCCGTGGCATCGACCAGGTGGTTACCGCCATGGTGCCGCTGGCCAACATGTTCAAGTACGTGGACAGCCTGCGCTCGATGAGCCAGGGCCGCGCACAATACACCATGACTTTTGATCACTACGAGCAGGTGCCTCAGGCAGTTGCAGACGAAGTGGTTGAAAAATACGCATAACCGGACGCAAGTCTAAAACTTTTTCCGCAAACGCGAGAACGATGGAGGCCTGATATGGCTAAGGAAAAATTTGAACGCAACAAGCCGCATTGTAACATCGGCACCATTGGTCACGTTGACCACGGCAAGACGACGCTGACAGCGGCGATCACCAAGTACTACGGTGACTTTAAAGCCTATGACGAAATCGACGGCGCTCCTGAAGAGAAAGCCCGCGGTATCACCATCTCGACTGCTCACGTTGAGTACGAAACCGACAACCGTCACTACGCACACGTCGACTGCCCAGGCCACGCTGACTATGTTAAAAACATGATCACTGGTGCTGCTCAGATGGACGGCGCGATCCTGGTTTGCTCCGCAGCTGATGGCCCAATGCCACAGACTCGCGAGCACATCCTGCTGGCCCGTCAGGTTGGTGTTCCTGCTCTGGTTGTCTTCCTCAACAAAGTTGACCAGGTCGACGATGAAGAGCTGCTGGAACTGGTTGAAATGGAAGTTCGTGAGCTGCTCGACACCTACGAATTCCCAGGCGACGATATTCCGATCATCACCGGTTCTGCTCTGGCAGCTCTGGAAGGTCGCGACCCAGAAATCGGTGAAGAAGCAATCAAAAAGCTGATGGCTGAAGTTGACACTTACATCCCACAGCCTGAGCGTCCTGTTGACCAGCCGTTCCTGATGCCAATCGAAGACGTTTTCTCGATCTCCGGTCGTGGTACTGTTGTAACCGGTCGTGTTGAGCGCGGTGTTGTCAACGTTGGCGACGAAATCGAAATCGTCGGCATCAAGGAAACACAGAAAACAACCTGTACTGGTGTTGAAATGTTCCGCAAGCTGCTCGACAGCGGTGAAGCAGGCGACAACATCGGTGCCCTGATCCGCGGTATCGACCGTGACCAGGTTGAGCGCGGCCAGGTTCTGGCTAAGCCAGGTTCTGTTACTCCGCACACGAAGTTCCGTGCAGAGGCCTACATCCTGACCAAAGAAGAAGGTGGTCGTCACACCCCATTCTTCACAAACTACCGTCCACAGTTCTACTTCCGTACAACTGACGTGACCGGTGTTTGCCAGCTGCCAGAAGGCACAGAGATGGTTATGCCAGGCGACAACGTCGAAATGACTGTTGAGCTGATCGTGCCAATCGCCATGGAAGACCGTCTGCGCTTCGCGATCCGCGAAGGTGGCCGTACCGTTGGTGCTGGTATCGTTGCAGAAATCATCGAGTAATTAACGCTTGGCGCGGGAGGGTCTGACCCTCCCGCGTCTTTCATTTTCATTTGTACGGTCACTTGCTTCCATTGGGGAGCTGACCAGTCACTAAGGACTACGCGACATGAACGGCCAGAATATCCGTATTCGCCTCAAAGCGTTCGATCACCGCATCCTTGACACGTCGGCGAAAGAAATCGTCTCGACTGCCAAGCGGACGGGTGCTCAGGTTCGCGGACCGGTGCCATTGCCGACGCGCATCGAGCGCTACACGGTCAACCGCTCGCCTCATATTGATAAAAAGAGCCGGGAGCAGTTTGAAATGCGCACCCATAAGCGGCTCCTGGATATCGTTGATCCAACACCACAGACCGTCGATGCGCTGATGAAGCTCGACTTGGCCGCTGGTGTGGACGTTGAAATTAAGCTGTAAGCAGCCAACTGCTGTAGATAGCTGAAAAAGAACAAGTTTCGGGGCATGAAGCCCGCGGAACATAAACAAAAACAAGCGGGGCAGTGATCACCCTCATTATTGAAGACGTGATCCTCCTGTCCGGTAACGCTAAAGGAACAGAACAATGCGCTCAGGCGTGATTGCACAGAAGGTTGGGATGACACGCATCTACACAGATGCGGGTGTCAATGTTCCTGTGACAGTTCTCCGTATGGAGAATGTTCAGGTCGTTTCCCAGCGGACGAATGAGAAAAACGGCTACACAGCCGTGCAGCTCGGAGCCGGCAAGGCGAAAGTGAAAAACGTATCCAAGTCGATGCGTGGCCACTACGCGGTTGCTAAGGTTGAGCCAAAACGCAAATTGGCCGAATTCCGGGTATCTGAAGACAACATGATCGACGTTGGTGCCCAGCTGTCTGCTGAGCACTTCGTTGCGGGCCAGAAAGTCGACGTAACCGGTACTTCGGTTGGTAAGGGCTTTGCCGGTGCCATGAAACGCCACAACTTCGGCGGCCTGCGGGCTTCCCATGGTGTTTCCGTATCGCACCGCTCGCACGGTTCGACTGGTCAGTGTCAGGATCCGGGTAAGGTCTTCAAGGGCAAGAAAATGGCTGGTCACATGGGTTCGACCCGCGTCACCACCCAGAACCTTGAAGTCGTCAAAACCGACGCTGAGCGCGGCCTGCTGATGATCAAGGGATCTGTCCCAGGCTCCAAGGGTTCCTGGATCATGGTTCGCGACGCCATCAAGAAGGCGCTGCCTGAAGGTGCTCCTGTTCCTGCTGGACTGGTTGCTTCTGCCGCTGCTGCTGAGGCCGCTGCCCCAGAGGCTGCCGCTGAAGGAGGTGCTGAATAATGGATATCGAAGTCACAACA
>JABSRX010000152.1 GCA_013214695.1 Rhizobiaceae bacterium
ACGAGTTCCGCATGGGCGTCGCTTTCGGCTTCTACCTGTTCTATCTGGGCGGTGTCATTTTCTTCGCCGTCAATCCAGCGTTGAAAGCAGAAAGCCTGGTGACGGCTGCTCTGTATGGCGCCCTGTTCGGCTTTTTCTGCTACGCGACCTACGACCTGACCAACTTGGCCACGCTCAAGGGCTATACGGTCACCGTCGCGGTGGTGGACATGGCGTGGGGCACGCTTTTGACAGGCACGTCGGCCCTGCTTGGAACATGGATCACCATGAAAATCACAGGATAAAACTCTTCAAAACAAATACTTAAAGATGGGTTTCAAAATAAATGTGGCCTCCAAAATGTCGCACCCCGGCTCTGAAACTCTCTTGGGCGGTCTCCCGTTAATACTCCCGTAACCAATTACAGGAGGCCCCCATGGTCAAAATCAAATCACTCTTCGTCGCCGGCGCAACAGCTTTGGCTCTTACTTTTTCTTCGGTAGCAGCCATGGCCGATGGTCACAGCTAAAATATTGTTGAAACCGCTGCTGGCAACAACGACTTTGCCACTCTGGTTGCAGCCGTGAAAGCTGCCGGTCTTGTTGAAACACTGGCGGGCGATGGTCCGTTCACCGTATTCGCCCCAACCAACGAGGCTTTCGCTGCACTGCCAGAAGGCACGGTTGAAAATCTGCTGAAGCCAGAAAACAAAGAAACATTGCAGAAGATTCTGACATCCCACGTGGTTGCCGGCAATGTCGATGCAGCCACTCTGGTCGGCATGATCAAAGGCAGCGACGGCTCCAAAGACATCTCGACTGCATCTGGCGACATCATCCTGGCCAGCGTGACAGATGCCGGTGGCGTAGCCATTGCAGATGAATCCGGCGGTGTTTCCAACGTCATTGCGACTGATGTGAAGACATCCAATGGCGTCATTCACGTCATCGATAAGGTTCTGCTGCCCAAGTAATCCCTAGAGCCAGCCTTGTCCTGATTGAAGCATACTGCCGGAGCATTTTTGCGTCAGCATCGCGCAGGATTGCGCCGCACGTCCTGGCCGGACTTGCAAGCAATCCGGCGATGATGATGGCGCAAAAAGGCCCGGCCCGTAGGGTTTGCGCCGCGAAGGGCCGTCGGCTGCGTTACCTGTCTTGCCCGTATCCCAGATACGCGCTTCGACAGGCGCCTTGCCGAACAACCCTTCGAGGCACAAACAGAATGGTTCAATCAGGACAAGGCTGGCTCTGACAGAACAGGGTTGCAGTCCCTCTCCGATAAGCAACCCTAGCGGTGGTGGCTACCCCAAGCCACCGCCGCATTCCATTCACGGTCGCCATTTAGAGATCACAGTCTCTCACCGTAAATTGAACAAAGGCGACCGGATTTTCTCATAAAGGCATTATATGACTCTATGAGACCAAATCTGACTTACGGAGCTTTGCCCATGAACCGTCGCGCCTTTTTGTTTGGATCATCCGCCGTCTTGGTCGGACTGGCCGGCTCACAGATGAGCGGCATGCGTGTCGCCAATGCTGCCCAGGACCCGCTGGCAACCGCCACCACCTATGGTGCGGACCTGATGCCCGAGACGATTGTCCCGATTGAAATGACGGAAGCCGAATGGCGGGCAAAACTGACCCCAAATCAATATGCCGTGCTGCGTGAGGAAGCCACAGAACGCGCCTTTACCAGCCCGTTGAACAATGAAAAGCGGGTCGGCACCTTCCACTGCGCAGGCTGCGACCTGCCACTGTATCGCAGTGAAACCAAATATGATTCTGGCACCGGGTGGCCGAGCTATTACGAAGCCATCAAAGGCGCTGTCGGCACCAAGACAGATTATCACCTGTTCCTGCCGCGCACAGAAGTCCACTGCATCCGCTGCAAGGGCCACCAGGGTCACATTTTCAGCGATGGTCCAGCACCAACCTACAACCGTCATTGCATCAACGGACTGGCGCTGAACTTCAAGCCAGACGCCATCGTCGCCAACTAATCGGAATGTCCGTTACTTCGGATTGACGTTTTCGATCAACTTGCCGGTGTAAATGACGTCACCCGTCGCAACACCGGTAGGTGAGCCGCCCGGAGGCTCAACGGAAATCGCCAGCAAGTCACCGTCCTTGGCCTGAATGTCTTTCAGGTCAATGGAGCCTTCGCCCACCAGACCGACCGAGATCGGTGTCTGTCCGTCCGGCACATACCAGACTTCCAGGCTTTTGCCCTCGGGCCGTTCCACACCAATGCTGCGCACGGTCACGTCACCGGTTGCTGCATCAATGTTGATGACCAGCGATGGCTGGTCACCATTGGCGTTGACCACGGCGATATATTCCTTGCTGCCAAGATCACCCCCTGCGACCTGTTCGGCAGGCGGCGCCAATGGGTTGTTCGGGCTGTTGATGAGGACACCCGCCAGGGCCACAGCAGCGACCGAGGCCGCAACGGCCCAGGTGCGCCAGCGATTGAGGCTGCGGCGCAGGTTATTGGCGTCCTTTTCTGCAGCTGCAATGGCGGCAACAGAAGCGGCGCTGCTCGCAGCTTTCGCATCTTCGTTGGATGACACAACCTTCAGATCAGGACCACTGTTTTCAGTGGACGCGGTTGCCTCACTAACCGATTGAGCTTGGGACTGGCTGTTCTCGCCGCCTTCGCCGCTCGCACCGCCAGGCAGGTCTGCGGATATCCGATCCCACAGATCCTTGGGGGGCGCTTCAGGCGCAACTGAGGCGTTGAGCGCGCCAAAGGTGCGTTCCCAGAACAAAACATCGTCACGGGTGGTCGCATCGGTTTCAATCGATGCCTCAAAAGCTGTCCGCTCCACTGCGGACAGGGTCCCAATGACGTATTCGGCGGCGTCTAACTTTCTTTCCTGCCCACTCATAACCGGCTCATTCTCTCTCAAGGCAGGTCCGCAACGCCACAAGGCCACGTCTCAGCCTTGTTTTGATGGTTCCCACCGGGGATTCAAATCTCTCTGCCAATTCCTCGCGCGAATAGCCTTCGTAATAGGCCAAAAGCACGTAATTGCGGTCGTCTTCCTTCATTTCACCAAGGCAGAAGCGCAGGGCTTCCAACTCGGTCACGTCTACGTTTTCCGCGTCCTGCCCACCGAGCTTGAAGATTTCTTCTTCGTCGCCGGGTTCGTCCACGGTTTGCTCCGGTCTTGTGGAGCGAATGATGTCAATGGCTCGGTTGCGCGCAATGGTTGCCATCCACGTGATGGGCTTGCCCTGCACCGGATCGTAACTGCCCGCCCGTTGCCAAATCTTCAAATAAACATCCTGCAGCACATCTTCTGCTTTCTGTCGGTTCTTCAAGATACGCAGAACGATGCCAAAGAGTTTCGCAGAAGATCGATCATAAAGTGTGCGAAATGCCTCGCGGTCGCCTTGAGCGGTCGCCCCCAGCAGGCCTTCCAGCGTCTCTGCAGAAGTCATTTACGGTTCCAATTCATAAAACAAGACGCTCGGTACTGTTATGATCAAATCATTGGCACGATAGCAAAATTCCCGATTGAAGCACAACAGGCCATCTGCGTTCGTGGTAAAAACCTGTGATTGACTTCTCAGCACCCGTCTCGCAAGAACGGGGTCTGTTTCGCAAAGCGCTTTGTTGGCCCCCTTGTCCCAAAACCCTCCCCCATCTGGCGATATTGAGCCCAAAACCGGGCGATCTGGCCGTGCATTGGGGATGTTGGTCATCTATTGCGGCCTGTTGACCGCATTATCGGGCTTCTCGACAGATATCATGCTGCCGGCCTTCGGCGTCATGGTGGTCGAACTGGAAGCCTCCATGGACCTTGTTCAGGGGACAATTCCAGCCTTCGCCTTGTTCTTTGGTATCAGCCAGATTTTTTATGGACCGGTTTCAGATCGTTACGGTCGCCGCCCTGCCATTGCCATTGGTCTGACCATCTATTTGGCCGGCGCCTTGTTTGCGGCGCTTGGCAGCGATATCGAGACGGTCTTGATCGGTCGTGCCCTGCAGGGTGCTGGCGCCGGCACGGCACCGGTTCTGGCCCGGGCGATCCTGCGCGACACCCATAGCGGAACAGCGTTGGCGACCGCCATGTCCCTTACATGGGCGATTTTTGCCGTGGGACCGATCTTTGCTCCGCTTCTGGGATATGGAGTAGTGGAGCTGTTTGGATGGCGCAGCACCTTTGCGTCTTTGAGCGTCTTTGCGTGCGGCCTTCTGCTCTACAATTGGTTGCGGTTTGACGAAACAAACAAGGATCCCAACCCCAGTGCTTTGAGACCGGGCAACCTGTTGGCGGCGATGCGCACCATTCTCGCCAACCGCCAGTCGCGCTATTTCTTGATGTGTGGCTCAATCGCCTATTGCGGGCTGTTCACGTACATCTCCAACGCACCCCGGATCTTCGCCGACACTTTCGACATCAGGGGATTGGGGTTCGCCGTCCTGTTTGCGGTCACGGGCATTGGCATTGTTGTCGGTCAATACGCCAATCGTGCCTTGCTGCCCAAACTCGGCATCCTGGCGGTTCTGCGGATTGCCGCTCTGGTGCAGCTCTTCTCGGCCAGTGGCGTTGCCCTACTGGGTTGGTTTGAGCAATTGCAACCGTTGCATTTCACGGCTTTGATGTTTTGCTTCAACACGTCCTTTTTGGTGATCGTGTCGAACACGGCCGCCCTTTGTCTGGATCCCCATCCCAAACTGGCCGGCATGGCGTCAGCGCTGTATGGCTGCACCACCAACATGATCGGCGCGGTTTTCCTGGGCGTATCTGTGACCTTTGTGGTTGTCAGCATTCTGCATTGGTCGGTGGTGATGGTGGCCATCACCGCTATTGTGGTTGTGGCGACGCTGTTTGCATCCTCTAAGGAATTGACCATCAGCCGCGGCTAGAGCCGTTCTACAGGGTGCGCTTCGCTCCATCCTGGGCAGATGCATATATCGCTTCTTCGATTTGCAGATTGGCGAGATAGTCTCGGCCCAAATTCTGAAGGGGACTGCCGTTCAGGTAATGATCCACAACATGGCGGGTAAACCGATAGACGCAGTCACCACCAAAGCCAGTGTCATGCCAATCAAAGTCTATGATCTGACCTTCATTTGAGCCATGTGGCCTGAACGATAGCTGACCATCCCCGGTCAGAACCAACTCGCCCTTTTCGCCTTCGATCGACATGTCCCCCATGGTGCGACGGCGGTTTTCGGCAACATGGTCGGACAGTCTATTGCCATCAAGGACGCCACGGAACCCGTCCTTGAACTGCAGGATCACAAGACAGGAATCTTCTCCGCTGATAACCGGGTTCAAGCGGGCCAGATCCGCCCAAACCGACGCAACATCGCCAAACAGAAAGCGAAAGACATCGACATAATGGATCGCCGTTTCTTGGATCAGAAAACGTTCCATCTGTTGAAAATAAGGTTGGCGGTCCAGATAGGCTTCAGCACCTTGTCCGTCGCCTGGGCGCAAGCGAAACGTCGCCCGATACAGCTGCCCCAGAAGACCTGCATCCAGTTGGCTCTTTATGGCGTCATACCACGGCTGAAACCGAAAATTCTCGTGCACGGTGATGTCGATGCCTGATTGGGTAGCCAAGGCGACGGCCCGCTGTGCGGCCTCCAACCCGCCGCAAAACGGCTTTTGGCAAACCGTGTTGATGCCGCGCTCGGCGGCCAAACCAATCATCTCAAGATGGCTCGGCGGTGGTGTTATGATATCCAGCAGGTCAGGCTTTTGCCCATCCAGCATTTCGGCACAGTCACCATAGGCCTGACCACCATGTTGTGCGGTGACGTCCTCGGCCTGCGTCAGGTTCAGGTCAGCCACACCGACCAGTTCCACATCCGCACAACGGGACCAGGCGTCATAATGAAATTGGCTGAAATAGCCGGTACCGACGGCAGCAACTCTCAGTTTGCGGCTCATGCAAGGGCCTGCAATTCACCCATCACGGCGGCGGTGATTTCGACGACACCTGCCTGTCCGCCGCGTTCCGTCGACACCAAGGAGCCGTCACGAAACGCATTGTCGACGGCAAGGCGCAGGCGGCGTGCAGCCTCCCCATAGGCCTCGTGATTTTTGTCGACGGCAAGCCAATCGAGCATCATTGCGCCCGACAGGAACATGGCGGTTGGATTGGCCTTGCCGGTGCCGGCAATATCCGGGGCCGAACCGTGGCATGGCTGGAACACCGCGTGGTCGTCGCCGATATCGGCCGACGGGGCCATGCCGAGGCCACCAATCAGGCCGGCAGCCAGATCGGAGAGAATATCGCCATACATGTTTTCTGTGACCATGACGTCATAGATCCACGGACGGCGCACCATTTCCATGGCCACCGCATCCACATAGCCATAGTGCTTGGTGATATCGGGATAGTCGGCGGCCACCTCGTCAAACATATCCCGCCAGAAGGCCATCGATTTGAACACGTTGGCCTTGTCGACACTGGTGACCTCGCCGGCATGGCCGGCGGCCTTGCGTTGCCGGGCCAATTTAAAGGCGAAATCGCAAACCTGTTTGGTACCCTTGCGGGTGATCACCTGGGTATCCGTCGCCTGATCGTCGTCTCGGCTGCCCTTGCCGACGGAAGCAAACAGGCCTTCGGTGGATTCGCGGATCAGCACAAAATCCAACTGGTCGCCCCGCGGGTCGGCCAACGGTCCTTTAATGCCGGGGACCGAACGCACCGGACGCACACCGGCATAGAGTTCAAGGATGAAGCGCAATTCAATCTGCGGGATGATTTCCGTGCCGTCTGGATAGCGAACCGACGGATCGCCCATCGCGGCCAGCAAAATGGCGTCGGCCGACCGACAACCGGCAATGGTTTCATCGGGCAAGGCTGTGCCGAGTTTGGTGTAGGTGGCGGCGCCGGCCTCCAGCCAATTCTCATTCATCGGCGTTTCACCCACCTGCCCCAGGGCTTCCTGGATCAGCTCAACGCAGGGCTTGGTTATCTCCATGCCGATGCCGTCACCTGGCAGGATCGCGATTGTCAGATTAGAGGCCATTGGGGAATGCTTTGCTATATCGGGCGAATGGAAGACAGGCTCTTTAATAGAGGCTCGATGTCAAAAGTCCACTGTACCGGCGGGTGGCCTTTGACCGGCATGGCAAATCTGGCCAATTGGTCGCCGAGCAGGCAACCGAGCACCGCTTCATCTAGATTGGGCCCGCAAAAGGCCAGATTGGAGACATTGCGCAACCGCTTGCCAGCGGCCGTGTCGAGATGCGGCCGGCCCATGGCATGGTCACGCCAAGCCTTTTCGACCCATTCCAGATGGGCGGGATCCACATCTTCAAGCACGATTTCAACCGCGCCATCGCCGGAGACCCTGAGCACCCTGTTCGAGACGATCGACGTCAGCCAGGCGTCCCCGTGTTCATCAAAAGCCAAGCCATCTGGATACACGCCATGTCCCAGTTCGGCGACGGTTAAGCGATCCGACAAACTACCATCTTCGGCGATCTGAAAACTGGTAAGGCGGCGGGCAAAGGTTTCGTTGACATACAGCCGATCGCCATCGGGATGAACCAGACATTCATTGGTGTAGCCAAGATTGTCGGCCACAATGCGGGCTTCCCCATCCTGCAGCAGAACAATGAAACCATCAGCCACATCAGAGCGGTAAGCTTCTGCCCGCGGCACTTTCCGTGTGGAAACCGTGATCCACAGCCGCCCCATGTCATCGATGGTCACGAAGTTGCTCGGCGGCAGTGGCTTTCCATCCACCTCACTCAGAACAACCGAAACGGTGCCATCGGGATGCAGCGCAAATATGCCGCCACGCTCGGCGCCCAGATGGGCACAGTAGATATCCCCGCCCGCCATCAGGCAAATGCCGTTGGGCCGCATCGGCTCGCCAAGACCCAGTTGGTCGCTGATCTGACCCCAGTTGGTCGCCAAATGTCTTTTGACCGTGCCATCGGGAAAAATCGCCGATACACCCCCGTCATCCGTCCAATCGGGCGCCAGACCGATGCCGCTTTGGTGGGCGAAGGCACATTCGGGGCGCGACAGCCCTTTTCCGATGAAGGATAGTTGTTCAAGACTGATGGGATGCATGTTCTGCTCTTGCGCCAAGGCCCTTTGGCGCCCATTTTCAAGCCAACGCCGTCGCCCAATCAAGGGCGATTTTGAATAATGCGCAGGTTTGCTCCCATGGCCATCCGTCGGCTTACCGATAATATCGTCAACCAGATTGCCGCTGGCGAAGTCGTCGAACGTCCGGCCAGTGTGGTGCGCGAACTGCTCGACAACGCGATTGACGCCGGTGCCACCCGCATTTCCATTGTCACCGCCGGTGGCGGCAAAAACCTGATCCGGATCACCGACAATGGGTCCGGCATGGGCAAGGAGGATCTCGCCCGGTCAATCGAGCGCCATTGCACGTCGAAGTTGACCGACGACCTCAACAACATCCAAAGCCTTGGATTTCGCGGCGAGGCCCTGCCCTCCATCGGCTCCATCGCACGTCTGACCATCCGCACCCGCGCCAAGGACGAACCCAATGGCTGGGAAATCAAGGTCGAAGGCGGCAAGATCTCCGAGGTCCGTCCGGCCGCGCTCAACAAGGGCACGGTTGTCGAAGTCGCTGAACTCTTCTACGCCACCCCTGCCCGTTTGAAGTTCCTGAAAACCGGTCGCGCCGAGGCCAACGCGATCAGCGACATCATCAAGCGCACCGTGCTTGCCCATCCCGAGATCCACTTCTCAGTTGGCGGTGATGACCGCCAGGCGGCCGAGTATGGCATTGTCAGCGGCAGTGAAAATGCCCTGCTGCGCCGATGCGAACAGATCCTGGGCAAGGACTTTCCCGAAAATGCGCTGGAGATTGATGCCGAACGCGAAGGGGTCCGCCTGACAGGATATGCATCGCTGCCAACTTTCAATCGTGGCAATGCGCTGCATCAGTTCGTCTATGTCAACGGACGACCGGTTCGCGACAAGCAACTGACGGGGGCCATTCGCGGCGCTTACATGGACTTCCTGTCGCGCAACCGGCACCCGGTATTGGCCCTTTTCCTGACCATTGACCCGTCACAGGTGGATGTGAATGTGCACCCGGCCAAGGCCGAAGTGCGGTTTCGCGATGCGGGTCTGGTGCGGGGTCTGTTTGTGGGGGCTTTGCGGCAAGCCATTGTTGGCGCCGGCCACCGATCTTCCAGCGAGGGGGCCGATTCCATGTTGAACGCCTTCCAGCCCGGTGACCTCGCCGCCCGGGCGACCGGCAGTGCTGAATTTGCCCGCCAATCGCCGCCCCAATTTTCCGCTCATCCGCGCAACCATGACTGGACCACATCGCCCAACCGGCCGGTCACACCCGAACCGTCGCGACAGGCCGGTGGTTTTGCCGAACAACCCCAGGCGGGGTTTGAGCACATCGCACAACCCTCCGCCGATATCCGTGCCGAACACGACACCAACAACACCGTTGAAGATCAGGGCCTGCCTCTGGGGGCTGCCCGGGCACAGTTGCATGCCAATTACATCGTTGCACAAACCGATGATGGCCTGGTCATTGTCGACCAACATGCGGCGCATGAAAGGCTGGTCTATGAGCGCATGAAGGCGCAGATGGCCGAGTCCGGAATCGCAGCCCAAATGCTCCTGATCCCGGAAATCGTTGAAATGGGCGAACAGGAAGTCAATCGATTGCTGGAGCACAAGGACGGCCTGGCCAAGCTCGGATTGGTCATCGAAGGCTTCGGCCCCGGTGCCATCGCCGTCCGGGAAACCCCGTCGCTTCTGGGTGAAGTCAATTGCGAACATCTGCTGCGTGATCTGGCCGACGAGATCGCCGAATGGGGCACCGCCTCGCTGGTCGCGGAAAAGATCGATCACGTTGCGGCCACCATGTCATGCCACGGCTCGGTCCGCTCCGGGCGCCGGTTGCTGCCGCAGGAGATGAACCAGCTGCTGCGCGACATGGAAGCCACGCCGAATTCAGGCCAGTGCAATCACGGCCGTCCCACCTATGTCGAACTGAAGCTGGCTGACATTGAGAAGCTGTTTGGCCGTCGTTGATGACGGAAGAGAAAGTGGGTTCACTAAAAGGACCTTTGTGCTAAACACCGCCACGGAGAAATGACATGCTCAACAGACTAGATCCCCCCGGCGGACAATTGGCAACGGTCCGCTACGCTGAAGCCGACTTTCAGGTGCTGTCGCCTGGCAATTATGTCGTGTGCGCGATCACCGGCAAGCCGATACCGCTGGACGAGCTCAAATATTGGAGCTGGCAGCGTCAGGAAGCCTATGTCGATGCCCAGTCCTCTCTGCAGGCCGAGCGCGAAGCCGGCAATCTGGCTTAAACTTCAATATTAGCGCCACCCTCGGCTTCACGTCGGGCAATGAAGGCCTCGATTTCCTCACGACGGGCAACATCCAGCAGCGGATCGCGATGATCCGCCAAAGTCTGTTTGTAAATCGCATTGGCTCGATGGGTGGCGTCGACGGAGCCGCGATCGCGCCAGTTTTCAAAATTGTTCCAGTCGGAAAGCAGCGGTGAATAAAAGGCCGTCTCGAACCGCTCGATCGTATGCTGGGTGCCAAAATAGTGCCCGCCGTGACCAACATCGGCGATGGCTTCCAAGGCCAGGTCATCGCTGGTGACGCTGACCGGTTTGAACAACTC
Source organism: Rhizobiaceae bacterium (assembly GCA_013214695.1). Taxonomy (GTDB): domain Bacteria; phylum Pseudomonadota; class Alphaproteobacteria; order Rhizobiales; family Rhizobiaceae; genus Pseudahrensia. Next base: position 10,603 of record JABSRX010000152.1, read on the forward strand.
GGCGAACATTTGCAGCATTTCGACGTCCATGATGAACTTTTCAGCCGACGCGGTCAGCCCGCCTTCCAACCATCCAGCGCCGTGCAGCAGAATGTTCGTGCCGCCCATTAGCGCGCCCCAAAGCGCCATTTGCATTTCGTAGGCGGCTTGCGCATCCGGTGCATTCGACGCCGTCACACCGGAGGAGCGCAATGGGACCTGATAGCGTCTGGCCAACTGCCCGGAGGCGAAAGCAGCTTTGGTGTATTCAGGTGTGCCGAAAGCCGGAGAGCCGGTGCGCATATCGACATTGGACGTAAAACTGCCATAGCTCACCGGAGCGCCGGGTCGGGCGATTTGGGACAGTGCAAGACCGGCCAGCGCTTCAGCGTTCTGCAGCACCAGCGCACCGGCCAGCGTGATCGGCGCCATGGCTCCCGCCAGCGTGAAGGGAGTGAGGATCATCAACTGACCACCGCGCGCTGCATCGATAATGCCTCGGCACATCAGGTGATCCAATTGCAGCGGCGAGTTGGAATTCGCAACGGAATAGCAAACCGGGGTGTTCTCAAATTCTTCGCGGGTCAAGCCATGGGCGATGCGGATGATCTCATAAGCATCCGCCACCGCCTGGGTGCCGCGGAAGAATACGAACGGCACTTTGTCTGTATGGGTGAGCACCGACCGGGTCATCGACAGATGACGGATATTAGTGGGAATGTCCTGCGGCTCGAGAAACGGGCCGATCATGTGGATGACATCAAAGGCCTGCGACAAACGGCAAAAATCATCCAGTAGCGCCAGGGTTCCAGGACGCCGTCCGAGATCCAGGTCGGAAAAGTTCGGCGTGCCGCCGGTTGTGCAGACGCCGACATGGCGACCGCCCACTGTGACCTCACGATCCTCCCCTCGGCCCTTCAGACGCACGATGGACGGTGC
>JABSRX010000153.1 GCA_013214695.1 Rhizobiaceae bacterium
TCTGGGCCAGACCGAAGACGGGGTGAAGACAACCCTGGTCGATGCCAAGGTTCTGCCGGAGGTCATCCTCTATGATCCGGCCTTGGTGCGCACCCTGCCGGTGGCGATGACTGTGACCAGTGCGCTGAATGCCATGGCCCATGCGGCTGAGGCGCTGTATGCCCAAAACCGCACCGACGAAAGCACCCAGATGGCGAAGGACGGCCTGCAGGCTTTCGTTCAGGGGCTGCCGAATGTGTTGAATGACCCGGCGGACTTGGAGGCGCGGCAGGAAACCCTTTATGGCGCCTGGCTTTGCGGCACCGTGCTTGGACGTGTGGGTATGGCGTTGCATCACAAGCTTTGCCACACGCTGGGCGGCAGCCTCAATCTGCCCCATGCGGATACCCATGCGATCATCCTGCCCCACGCCATGGCCTTCAACGAGCGGACCGCGGCACAAGAGCTGGCCCCGATTGCCGAAATGCTGGACGCGCCATCGGCCGGGCAGGGGCTCTATGCCTTTGCCAAGCAGCTCAACGCGCCGTTGGCCTTGCGCGATCTGGGGGTCACCGAAGCCAATCTTGACCAGGTTTCCGAACTGGCGGTGAAAAATCCTTACTGGAACCCGCAACCTGTCACCCAGGAGGACGTGCGCGCCATGTTGCAGGCCGCATGGGCGGGCGATCCACCGGTTCATATCTGATTTTCAATGGGCGTTCGCCGGCGCCAACTCAAGCGTGCGCAAGCACATAACACACTCTAGGGAGGCCTGGTTTGGCTGACATCACAACCGACGTATTGATCATTGGCACCGGACCGGCGGGGTCTGCAGCAGCCGCCTTGCTGTCGACCTATGGGGTCGAGAACATCGTGATCAACCGCTACCACTGGCTCGCCAACACGCCGCGGGCGCACATCACCAATCAGCGCACGATGGAAGTTCTGCGCGACCTCGGCAAAGAGGTCGAAGACGAGGCCTATCTGTTCGCCACAGAACAGGACCTGATGGGGGAAAACGTCTTCTGTGAAAGCCTCGCCGGCGAAGAGATCGGCCGCATGAAAAGCTGGGGCAAGCACCCCCTGTCGCGCGCCGAACACCAGCTGGCCTCCCCGACCCATATGAACGATCTGCCGCAGACCTTCATGGAGCCTTTGCTGTTCAAGACCGCTTGCGCCCGCGGTGCCAAAGGCCGCATGGGCTGCGAATTCCTGTCGTTTGAGCAAGACGCGGACGGCGTTACCTCGACAGTGCTTGATCGGCTTTCGGGTCATGAATTCACGATTCGCTCGAAATATCTGATCGGCGCGGATGGTGGCAATTCACGGGTAGCCGAACAGGCTGGTCTGCCGTTTGAGGGCCAGATGGGTGTTGGCGGCTCGATGAACATTCTGTTTCGCGCCGACCTGTCGAAATATGTCGCCCACCGCCCCAGCGTTCTCTACTGGATCATGCAGCCGGGCGCCGATGTCGGCGGCATCGGCATGGGCCTGGTCCGCATGGTGCGTCCCTGGAACGAATGGCTGATTGTCTGGGGCTATGACATCAACGAGCCGGCGCCTGTCGTGACCCCCGAATTCGCCACCGGCGTTGCCCGCCAATTGGTCGGCGATCCTGAGTTGGAAATCGAACTGCTGTCGGCCAACACCTGGACCGTCAACAACATGTACGCCACCCACATGCAGAAGGACCGGGTCTTCATCATGGGCGACGCGGCGCACCGCCATCCACCTTCCAACGGTCTGGGCTCCAACACCTCGATCCAGGACAGCTTCAACCTGGCGTGGAAGATTGCTGCGGTCCTGAAAGGGCAGGCCGGCGCTGATCTGCTCGAAAGCTATTCCGAAGAGCGGGCGCCGGTGGCCAAGCAGATCGTCACCAGGGCCAATCAATCCATCGCCGAATTCGGACCGATCTTCGAAGCCCTCGGTATGACCGGCGGTACCGATGTTGCGAAGATCCAGGCGTCGATGGATGCCCGCAGCGATGCCGGCAGCGCCGCCGAAAAGCAGCGCGCTGCCATTCGCGACGCGGTGGCGTTCAAGAAGTATGAATTCGACGCCCACGGTGTCGAGATGAACCAGCGTTACAGGTCGTCAGCTGTGGTGACCGACGGTCAGATGGAGCCGGAATTCGAACTGGATTCCGAGTTGCATTATCAGCCAACCACCTGGCCCGGCGCCCGCATTCCCCATGTCTGGCTGTTCGACCATGACACTGGCGACATGCATTCGACGCTTGATCTGTGCGGTGGCGGTCAGTTCACCATCTTTACCGGCATCGGTGGCGAAGCCTGGTGCGAGGCGGCGCAAAAGGTCGGCAAGAAACTGGGCATGGACATCGCCTGCCACATTGTCGGGCCGCGTCAGAAGTACACCGATCACACCGGCGACTGGGCCCGGGCATCGGAAATATCCGATACCGGCTGTCTGCTGATCCGTCCCGATCAACATGTGGCCTGGCGGGTCGATGAAATGCAGACCGATCCGGAAGCCGAAATCACACGCGTATTGAAATCCATCATGTCAAGGAATGAGCTATGAACAGTCTAGAAGGTCTCCCTGTCGCCTATTTCTCAGAACACGATTCTGCCGACGTCGTTGTCGGCCAGAACGTCAACGCCAAGAACGAACGCCTGCGCCAGGTCATGGACAGCGTCACCCGCCATCTCCATGCGGCGATCAAGGAAATCGAGCCGACCCAGGAAGAGTGGTTTGAAGCCATTCAATTCCTGACCAAGACCGGTCATATGTGCGACGACTGGCGCCAGGAATATATCCTGCTGTCGGACGTGCTCGGCGTCTCCATGCTGGTGGATGCGATCAACTCGCGCCGTCCGGTGGGCGCCTCCGAGAACACGGTTCTGGGGCCATTCCATGTCGGCGATTCACCGGAATATGAAATGGGCACCAATATCTGTCTCGACCAGAAGGGCGAGGACATGATTGTCCGCGGCCGGGTGCTGGATGTCGACGGCAATCCGCTAGCGGGTGTGAAAATCGATGTCTGGCAGGCCAATGACGAGGGCTTCTATGACGTTCAGCAAAAGGGCATTCAGCCGGACTTCAACCTGCGCGGCGTTTTCCGCACCGGCGAAGACGGCACCTACTGGTTCAAGGCGGTCCGCCCGAAACACTATTCGATCCCCGATGACGGACCGGTTGGTGCACTCCTGGAACAGCTAGGGCGCCATCCCTATCGCCCGGCCCACCTGCACTATATTTTGTCCAAGGATGGCTACGACACCGTGACCACCCATATCTTCGACCCCGACGACATTTACATTAACAACGACGCGGTATTTGGGGTAAAGGAAAGCCTGATCGCAGAGTTTGTGAAAGTCGAAGACGAGGCGCGCATCAAAGAGGCGGGCTTCACCAACGCGTATTACTGGGATGTCGATTTCGACTTCGTCCTTGCCCCCAAGAGCTGATTGCCATGGACAAATCTCTTTCTAGCCTTTCCGATGCCGTCTCTCACGTCAGGGACGGCATGACCATTATGATCGGCGGGTTCGGTGGGTCCGGCGCGCCGATCGAGTTGATCCATGCGCTGATCGACCAACGTCCCCGCGGTCTGACGGTGATCAACAACAATGCGGGCAACGGCCATGTCGGCATTGCCGCGATGATCGAGCAGGACATGGTGCAAAAGATGATTTGCTCCTTCCCGCGCTCATCCGACCCACGGGCCTTCACCGAGCGCTATCTGGCTGGGAAAATTGAGCTGGAAGTGGTGCCGCAGGGGACATTGGCAGAGCGCGTCCGTGCCGGTGGTGCAGGCATTCCTGCCTTCTTCACCCCGGCAAGTTTCGGCACCGACCTGGCGGAAGGCAAGCCGAAGGAAGAGTTCGACGGCAAGATGTATGTGCGCGAAAACTGGTTGAAGGCCGATGTCGCGCTGATCAAGGGCGAACTGGGCGACCCCCATGGCAACCTGACCTACCGCATGGCCGCGCGGAACTTTTCGCCGCTGATGGCGATGGCCGCCGAGAAGACTTTTGCCCAGGTGTCCAAACGGGTGGAGTTGGGTGACATCAACCCGGAACATGTGGTCACCCCCGGCATTTTTGTCGATGGGTTGGTCACGGTGGCCGATCCGCAACAGGAAGAAGCCTTGATCCAGGCGGGAGCCCGATATCCATGATCGACATTACCGACATCAAACTAAGCAATGCCCAGATCGCCTGGCGTGCGGCCCAGGACCTGCAGGACGGCTCTTATGTCAATCTCGGCATCGGATTTCCCGAGATGGTGGCGCAGTTCCAGCCCGAAGGGCGCACGGTCACCTATCACACCGAAAATGGCGTGCTCGGTTTCGGCGAAGCGCCACCGAAGGGCGAAGAGGACTGGGACCTGATCAACGCCGGCAAGAAGGCCGTCACTCTCAAGCCAGGCACGGCGTTCTTCCATCATGCCGACAGTTTCGCCATGGTGCGCGGTGGTCATCTGGATCTGGCGATTCTGGGGACCTATCAGGTTGCTCAAAATGGTGACATTGCAAACTGGTCCACCGGTAAGGGGGGCGTGCCCGCCGTTGGTGGTGCGATGGATCTGGTGCATGGCGCAAAGCAGATCGCTGTCATTACCGACCACGTCACCAAGAAGGGCGACCCGAAACTGGTCGAGACCTGCACCATGCCGTTGACCGGATTGGGCTGCGTCACGCGGGTCTATTCCTCCCTCGCGGTGGTGGATGTCACCGAGAAAGGCTTCGTCCTGCGCGACAAAGTGGCGGCCATTTCACTGGAAGATCTGCAGGCGCTCACCGGCGCTGAACTGCATATCGAGGGTGATGTCGCCGATCTGGCGTGCCCGGATGTTTAGGTTACGAGCCTAGGCCAATTCTGTTTGCAGCAGGATCTGCTTCCAGATCGCCGTCTCGTCGATGAGTGTCCATTCGCGGCGCAGTTTTGGCTGGTCGCCCACCAAGGCACCGAATTCGGCCTGGGTTGCGCCCAGCACATATACATTGGCACCCGTGGGCGGACCAAAGGCAGCATAGCCTTCATGTTTGCCGTGCAAGGTCCAGCGCACTGAGGCACGCAGCGGCAGGCCCGGATCGGCGCGGCCGATCTGGTGTTGGATCTTGAATTCCGCATTGGGGAAGCTGGCGCGCAGGCCCATCCAGAACTGGTCGGCACCGTCGAAACTGCGGGCATGCACGCCGCCGGCATATTCGAGCTCGGCGGCGCGGTCATATTCCTTCGGGATCACGGCGAAGTCGGCCGCCATGATCCGTGTCAGGATCGACGCCAATCGCTCCCCCCATTCATTATCATTGCCACTTCCCTGATAGGGACCATCGACATCGTTGGCTGGGGTGTAGGGCTCAACGCATTTGGCTGGCCCGCCCTCCTTGGAGATCAGGTCGCGGGCATAGTCCTTGGGCGACAGGCCCAGTTGGCGCACGATGGCCCCCTGATCGCGGATCAGCCATTCATCGTTGATCTGATTGTCGATGGCATGGCAGTCGGCGATGATCCTGTAGCGCAGTCGGGTTCCAGCAGGTGCGCCATAGGCGCCTTCCTTGACATGGGTGGCTTCCGACAATAGCCGGTGAGATGACAGCAGCCCGCCATTGGGCGCTTCGCACCAGATCACGTCCTCGCCGAGCAGGGTGCGGTCTGGAAACTCGGCCAGTGTCGCCATGGTGGCAGCGATGATGCCCTGATTGCCGACGACAACCGACGCCGGTGAACGGACCACGATATCCGGGGCGTAATACTGGTTGAGCGTGCCGATCCCGCGGTCTTCCCAAATCTCTTTGGTCACACCGATGATGTAGTCGGGAAAGTCGACAAACTTCGGATCAAACCCCTGCATGGGCGGCCTCGTTCGGTCTGGAAATGGTGTTGGAGACGGTGTTCTTAAACGTCGCCGACGGGAAAGGACAATCTGCCCGGAACCCGAACCTTATTAAATTCGCGCATGCGGGCAAAGACGTCGACACCCAATTGACGAAACGCGTCGAGAATGTCGACCATCACCCAGTTTTCACGGATCTTGCCTTTTTCGATGCGCCAGAAATCCAGCGACCGCATGGTGATGCGCTTGCCGGAGGGAGCGATGCCCAACCAGCCGTCATGGGTGACCGTCTGAATCATGTTGGGCCAGCCGGTGACCGCACAGTACTGGGCGTCGCCGAAGAAATCATAGGTAATCTCGTCGACATATTGGCCGCGGTCCGGCATGCCATTGAGAAACGGTATCTGGTGCCAGTTGCGGAAGCCGGCAATGCCGCGCCCGGTGCCGATGCCGGCGGGGCCATACCAGTTCATGCGTTCATGCCAGAAGCGCGGCATTTCCATCGCCTCCGGTCCGCCCTCGACCGGGTGCTTTTTCATATGGGTCAGCATGTCGACCACATGTTGGCAACTGGCGTTCGACTGGGCTTCGTCCCAGGGGCCGGGCAGGATTCCGTCCAAGGTGGCCGGTCCGGGTATGCAGAATTCCAGCCCAAGCGAAGGCGCCATCGGCCAGGCGTTCGCCTGCATCATCACCTCTGGAATGTCCCAGAGGGTCTGAATTTCAACGACCTTGCCAGCTTCAAACCGATAGAATTCATGATAGCGCATGTGGGTCAGGTGACCGGTGGGCGGAATGTCGAGCCAGGGGGCAACAAAGGTGCCGAAATAATGCCCGCCGCAGCCGACCCAATCATTGTCGTGCTCGGTGCGCCCTCCCATGACGATCCAGTCGCGGCGCTCCAGGTCGGGCATCGCCTCAAACAGCGGGGCGTAGCAGGTATCATTCAGGGCGTCCGGGCCGGTGAGGTCGCCAAACGGATGGGGCATGTGGATGATCGCGTCGGGGGCGATCACGGCGCGCAGGGCACTGCGCACAGAGACTTCGTCAAAATCGACCATGGCGTCGCGGAGCGCCTTGAGAGCCGCCTTGTTGGCCGTGTGAATGTCTGTTGCCAAATCGCAGTCTGCCGTTCTGCTTGCTTCAAGTGTTGCCATCTTTTGTCTCTACCCAAATCGTCGCCAACCGTCAGGCGGCAGCGTCAGTCCTGTTCATTGCATGCATGCGGGCGAACACGTCGAGCCCCAATTGCCGGTACAAATCCAGCATGTCGACCATCACCCAGTTTTCCCGGATCTTGCCGTCTTCGATCCGCCAGAAGTCGAGCGAGCGGCGGTTGAAACGTTTGCCTGTCGGGGCCAGGCCCAAAAACCCGTCACCGGAATGCACCGCCGTTCCCGACGGCCAACCGGTAAACGCCACCAGATCGTGGTCGCCGAAGAAGACGCCTTCCTCAAGGTGGCGCTGATTGTCAGAAAGCCCCTGACGGAAACTCTTCAGCACAACGTTGCTGATGCCGGCATGGCCACGGGCTGAGCCGATACCGGTTGGGCCATACCAAGGGGCGTTTTGATGCCAGTATCCGCCCAAACCGCGATCCGGGTTGTCAGCATCGCCTTGCTTGAGATCATGCAGCATGTCCCATACGGCCTGGACCGATTGGGTGGCTGCTTCAGCGTCAAACGGTTCCGAGCTGATGCCCTTGCCGTTGGAAGGCCCGGGGCACATCCATTCCACACCCAGTTGATCTGCCATCGGCCAGCAGTCCGCCTGCAACATCAGTTGCGGAATGTCCCAAAGCGCCTCCATCTCGACAACCTTGCCGTCCTCAATCCGCAGGTATTCGTGATAGCGCATGAAAACCGGTTTGCCGGTGGGGCGAATGCCGAGCCATGGCTTCGTGAAGGTGCCAATGAAGTGGCCGCCTAGACCGACCCAGTCTCCGGACTTACCCTTTCCCCAGCGCGGACCCGCCATGACGATGAAATCGTTGCGTTCCAGGTCGGGCAGGGCGTCTAGCAGCGGCTTGTAGGCGCGTTGCCAGAGTTGGTCGCCTCCCGTCATTTCGCCCAATGGGTGACCGAGCCGCAGTTGTGCATTGGGCGCAAATAGTTGGCGCGCAATGTGCCGCAATGCCTGCGGCTCGGCCGCGCGCAAACCCGCACGCAGGGAGCCAATAAGCTCTTTGTTGTCGTCGTGAATGCTCATCCCTTGACCGCACCTGCGGTCAGGCCGCTGACGATCTGACGCTGGAAGAACAGGATCAGCACGAACAGCGGTGCCGTGGCTGAAACAACCGCGGCGACAGCGAACATGACATTGCCTTCGACCTGTGTCGTGCCCAGGAAGCTGGCGATCGCCGGGATCATGGTCTCGTTTTCTCCAGACAGAAGCATCGAGGTGACGGCGAAGTCGTTATAAGCCAGCAGGAAGGAGAACAGGCCGGTGGTGATGACGCCAGGCCACATGACCGGCACGATGACAAAGCGGAAGGCCTGGAAGCGCGTGCAGCCGTCGACCATGGCCGACTCGTCCAGATCCTTTGGAATGTTCTGGAAATAGGAATGCAGCATCCACAGGGTGAAGGGCTGATTGATGGCCACCAGCACGATGATGGTGGTCGGCAAAATGCCCCAGATGTTCCACTCAAAAAACGGCAGCAGGTAACCGGAAACCAGGGTGATGTGCGGCATGGCGCGGAACACCAGAGCTGCCATCAGGATCCAGAAGGCATAGCGGAACCCGGAACGGGCCAGCGCATATCCGCCCAGCGTTCCAAATGTCAGCGAGATGCAGACGGTAAAGAACACGACGATCGACGAGTTCAGGGCGCTGTGCCAAAACTCTTCCTGAACCCAGGCGCCGTAATAGCCCTTGCCGGTGAACGGGCCGCCGGTTTCCGCGGTGGTGAACACACCGAAAATGGCATTCGTCCAGTCGGCCTTGGAGAAGAAGTCAGCCTGCACCTTGAAGCTGCCCCACAGGGTCCAGATGAACGGGAAGGCCGCCAGCACCAGCCACAGCCCGACAAGGGCAAACGAGATCACGGTAAGTGGCGTTGTGCGATTTTGCGCTTTGGTCGTCATGATCGCCCCCTAGTGAACTTTGCGGTTGAAATCGCGCCAGGTGCGGATCAGCACCGGCGTCAGCAGGATGACGACACCGATGATCGTCAAAATGGATGTGGCGCCGGCCGACCCATAGAGCGGGTTTCCGGATTCGCGCAGGTCGTTGAAGATGAACCAGGACAGCGACGTGGCATGGGCCTGGGCCGAGAAGCTGACGATCGGTTCAAAGACTCGGAAATTGTCCATCAGCAGCATTAGCGTAACAAAGGCGACCAGCGGCATCAGATGCGGCACCACCACGCTGATCAGGGTTTGCCATTTTGAAGCACCATCAATCTGGGCCGCTTCCAGCGTATCCTGCGGCACGGTCTGTAGGCCGGCATAGAAGGTGATGAAGCTGAACGGCAGCGTGTGCCACACGCCGTAGACCATCAGCATGATCCAGGTCAGCGGCGTCGAGGCTTTTAGGCTGAGCGATGGATCGTCGAAAAGGATTTGTAGGGTTGCGCCGATAATGCCGTCGCCATCGACCATCCAGAACAGGATCAGGGAGCCGACCAGCGGCGTCACCAGGAAGGGCAGCAGAGAGACAAAAATCGACGGGCCCTTGATGACCTTGGGCAATTTGTTGACCCCCACCGCGATGGCCAGACCAAGCACGAGAACCAGAGGCGTCACGACGGCGGTGTAGGTCAGTGTGAAGATCAATGCCTTGTAGAAAGGCAGATCCATCACCGCGTCGAGAAAGGTGCCCCAGTCTTGGGATTCCCGCCAGGCTTCTCCGACTTCGGCAAATGCCAGATGGGAGCGATTGGTGTAGGTCTTCAATCCGTTGAACTGACCCAGCGGTTGTTCTTCTCGGATCTTGGCGGTCGCTTCAGCGTCGATGGAGGTGGTTTCGGTACACCCGAACGGCCCACAGCTTTCGGAAACCACCAACACCTGCTCGTGCTGCACATACAGCGACTGGATGAACACCGAGACAATCGGCAGCGCAATGAACAGGATCATCGCCGACAGCGTCGGCAAGATGAACCAGAAAAAGGTGCGATGTTTCATCTCAGTGATCCAGTTTCATCGTCGGGGAAAGGGAGGGGCCCGAAGGCCCCTCCAAGTGGATTAGTTGAGGAACCCAGCTTCAGTGGCTGCAGTCCGATAGGCTGCCTCAACATCGGCCAGCGCATCTTCTGCGCTTTCAGAGCCCTTGTAGAAGTCGACCAGCTCAGCGCCCAGAGCGTTGTGCATCAGGTTGACGTAAGGGATCATCGGATAAGGCTTGGCACCGCCGGCAGCGGTCGCTGCAACACCAGCAGCTGCCGGGCCGGGCTTGAAGCCGTCGATCAGCCAGATGGCATCGTCATTGTGCTCTGCCACCATTTCCGGTGTCAGCGCGGTCATCAGCGCCGCAAAAGTGGCTTCCGCATCTTCATCTGGAATGTTCTTGGCGATTGTTACGCCGTCCCACCACAGGGTTGCCGCGGGGATGGAGCCACCACCCGCTGTTGGCGCACCGGTCAACACGGTGTTGCTGGTGATCTCGGCGGTTGAGCCTTCATTGTCCAGCACGGCACCACCGCGGGAACCCCACATGATGCCAATGGCGGCCTGACCGGCTTCCCACAGACCCTGGGTCTCGTTGGAGGCCTGGCTGAGGTGATCCGGATGGGTGTATTCGAGCAGCGATTTGATCGAGTTCAACGCGGCAACACCGGCCGGGCTGTTGACGTTCGGCTCTGCCGAACCTGGCTTGAACAGCTCACCACCATGGGCAAAGAAGAACAGGTTGAACACTTCGCCGACATTCCAGCCGACCTTCATGTTCATGACGATCGGATGCTCCATGATGCCGGCCGCGCGGATCTTCTCTGCGGCAGCAACGATCTCTTCGACGGTTGAAGGATTGCCCTCAACACCGGCTTTCTTGAGAACGTCCTCGCGCAGGAACAGGTGTTGCGAGTTGGCCATGAAGGCCACGGCCATGATGTTGCCGTCCAGCGTGATCAACTGGGTTGGCTTCAGATGCTTGCCGTATTTTTCAACCAGATCGTTGAGCGGACGTACCAGGTCGTCGTTCATCAGCTGGGTCAGCGTCGAGTTGGCCACGATCACCGATGTGTACTCGGCCGGGTTGGGCGTCAGGGCCTGGTTCATGATGTCACGCGTATTGTCGCGCAGGGTGACAACCATCTCGCCCGCGTTGGCTTCGCAGTTGGCCTTGGCAGTGCCGGAAACTGCCTGAATGGCCGGGAAGTCCGAGCCGAGAATGCGGATCGACTTGCCTGCTGGGCCGCAATCGGCTGCATGGGCGAAGGAAATTGCCGCCGTACTGATCAGGCCTGCCAAGGCCCCCTTGAGGATACTCTTTTTCAGAAACATATTTTTCTCCCTGTTTCTTCGTTATGGGTGTGCGCCTTGCAATCACGCAGCCCGGGTTTGACGTTTTTGCCGGTTAGCCCTCCAGTCGTTTGCCCGATTGCGCATCGAACAAATGGCAGTGAGTGGAAGGAATTGAGATCGAAACCGCATCGCCGATCGCGGCCCGATAGTTCTTGT
>JABSRX010000154.1 GCA_013214695.1 Rhizobiaceae bacterium
AGAACTAAAACAAATGTTCAGCACGATGACAAATCGCAGAGCGCGTTGAAACGTTCGACCACTGTGTCGAGCACGTCAGCCGGATCGCGTTGCCACCAATTGCTGGCGGAAAAAATCTCCACCTCCGAAATGCCGTCATATCCGGCGCCTTTCACTTGATCCGACAGCGTGGCCAGATCGGCAACACCGTCTCCCATCATGCCGCGGTCCAGCAGCATGTCTGACGTATTTTCCAGCCAGTCGCAGAGATGAAAGCCGAGAATACGATCCGGCCCTGCTTCTTTCAGTGCTTCCTCCAGCGTCGTGTCCCACCAAACATGATAGACATCGACGGCTACGCCGACATTCGGCCGATTGATCCAGTCACATACCCGATTGGCCTCGGCCACGGTGAACAGACAGGTGCGGTTGCCCCCAAACATCGGATTGAGAGGTTCGAGCGCCAAACGCACACCGGAACCGTCTGCATACTCGGCCAGTTGCGATACCCGCTCGGCCAGATGTTTCTGCGTTTCCAGCACGCCTTTGGTACCGGGCTCCGTACCACCGGTGACGATGGTCAGCACGCTGGTGCCAAGCGCCGCTGCCATATCGACTGACGCCTTGGCTTCATCGAGCGTTTTCGGCGCCTCAGTCCCGGTGATATAGGGCGTGCGACACAGGCCGGTGACCTGCAGTCCTGCGGCGCGGACACGGTTGCCGATTTCAGCGGCTCGATCGCCAATCTCGCGCCGCCAGAAGACAATGCCACCTAGATTTCGTTCGGCACAGGCATCAATGACCTGTTCAACGCTCCAACCAGCACCATGACCATCAAGATTGTGGCCCAGTGTCGCTGTGTTCAACGCCAGCGATCTGGAATTGGGCTCACTCAACGCCATACATCTCCAGCAGCTTGCTCATTCGGCGCACCGCTAGATCAGGGTTGGCCAGCAGACCGCATTGATCGGCGAGCTTGAAGCATTCAACGAAGTAAGGCAGCGGCCGCATCGACTGGGCGCCCCCCAGCATGACGAAATGGTTTTGATGGCCATTGAGCCAGGCCAGGAACACCACGCCGGTTTTGTAGAACTGCGTTGGTGCGCGGAAGATCAGTCGTGACAACGGCACGGTCGGGTCAAGCACTGCCCTGAACCCATCCACATCGCCCTGGTCCAGGTGGGCCATGGCTTTGCCAACCGCCACGGCGAGAGGATCAAAGATGCCAAGCAAGGCGTGTGAAAAGCCCTGGTCATCGCCGGCGATCAGTTCGGGGTAATTGAAGTCGTCGCCACTATACATGCGCACGCCTTCCGGCAAGCGGCGGCGCATATCCACTTCCTTGCTGGCGTCGAGCAGCGAAATCTTGATGCCGTCCACCTTGGCGGTGTTCTGTTCAATCACCTGCAGAGCGACGGCCATTGTGTCATCGAAACTCTCTGCTCCCCAATAGCCTGCCAGGGAGGGGTCAAACATCTCTCCCAGCCAATGCAGGATCACAGGTTGGTCGCAGGCAGCCAGAACATCGCTGTAGATTTTGATATAGTCTTCCGGAGATTGGGCAACGCTCGCCAAGGCCCGGCTGGCCATCAGGATCAGACGGCCGCCAACGCTCTGGATGGCTTCAACCTGCTCCAGATAAGCCCGCTTGACGTCATCGAGACTGCGGGCATCGGCCGGATCCAACTGATCTGTTCCGCAACCATTGAAGACAAGGGCATCCGGCAATTCGCTCTTTGTGCGCTTGATCAGCTCCAGCGCACCAGGCCAGTCCAACCCCATGCCCCTCTGGGCTGTATCCATGGCCTCCGCAATGCCCAGCCCCAGCCCGTCGAGGTGATGGCGAAAGGCCATGGTCTGCTCCCAATCCAACACCGATGGCCCGGTTGGGTCATTGGCCGTGAACGGATCGCTCACAACATGGGCTGCCGAAAACACAACGCGCGAGGCGTCCTTGGCAATCGGGGTTGGCGCAATCGGCGTGCCTTGCAGCTGGTAATCGCTGAGCTTGCCGTTGCTGTCAGGTAGTTTGATTTTCATGGCTTAGAACCTCGGAACCAGCATGCCGCCATCGGCGAAGATGGCCTGGCCGGTCGTATAGGGCAGTTTGCCGGACGCCAGCGATGCGATGATCGTTCCGACATCTTTGGGTTGTCCGACACGCGGAAACAGGGTCAGGCCGTCCTTGGCGCGTTTCTCATATTGTTCGATGACCGGTGCGGTCATGTCGGTGTTGATCAGACCGGGACGCACATCATAGACGGCGATGTTTTCGGCGCCGAGACGCGCGGCCCATGTCTTTGACACCATGGCGGCTGCCGCCTTGGAGGCGCAATACTCGGCGCGCGGAACCGCAACCGCGTCCGCATTGGAGGACGTCACATTAACGATTGAATAGAACAGATTTGCCGGACGTTGCCGATCAATCAGCCGTTTGGCAAAGGCCTGGGTGAGGAAAAATACCGCCTTGGAATTGATGGTCAGGCAGCGGTCCCAGCTTTCTTCGCTGACATCCAGCGGATCGCCGCGGCTCAGGACGCCGACACCGGCATTGTTGACCAGCGTTGTCAGTGGGCCCAGGGCTTGCTCCGCCTTGTCCATGGCGGCATCGTAGGCGCCTGCATCGATGACATCGAAGGGAATCCCGATGGCGCCATTGCCCAGTTCAGCGACTTCCTGAACAGCTGCACTGAGCTCCGCATTGTCCTCAGGACCGTTCAGCGCAACGGCAAATCCTTCGGCAGCCAATACCTTGGCCGTGCCAAGACCAATGCCGCGAGACGATCCCGTCACCAAAGCAACCTGTTTCATCAGCCATGCGCCCCGTGTTTCAGCAGTTCCCGAGCGATGATCATGCGTTGAATCTGATTGGTGCCCTCATAGATCTGCGTGATCTTTGCATCGCGATAGAGCCGTTCCACTTCGAATCCCCTGATATAGCCCGAACCTCCGAAAATTTGGACCGCATCAGCCGTGCGCGCAACCGCTATGTCGCCGGCAAAGCACTTGGCCATGCTGCAGGCCTTGGTTGCGTTTTCCCCGTTATCGATTTTGACCGCTGCCGAATGGACCAGCAATCGGGCCGCTTCTATATCCTTGGCCATATCCGCCAGCATGAACTGTACGCCCTGAAATTCGACGATCGCCTGTTTGAACTGCTTGCGCTGCTGGGCATATTCCAACGAAGCGTCCAGTCCGGCCTGGGCGATACCAACGGCCAGCGCCGCGATGCCCACGCGTCCCTTGTCGAGCACGCTCATCATGATGTGAAAGCCGCGCCCCTCTTCGCCAAGCAGCGCATCGGCGGGCAGTTGCACATCAGAAAAATTCAACGCGCCAACCTGGCTGGCCCGCTGCCCCATCTTGTGTTCCTTCGGCCCCCGCTCCACACCATCTGCGTGCAGGTCGACGATGAAAATGGACATGCCGCGATGGCCGGCGTCGCGATCCGTGCGGGCCAGAACAAAACCGTAATCGGCGACCGGGGCATTGTGGATCCAGATCTTCGAGCCGTTGAGAAGCCAGCCCTTGTCATTGCGCACAGCCTCACTGCGAATGCCGGAAACGTCCGTCCCCGCCTCAGCTTCGGTGATGCAGTAAGCAACCTTGGTCTTCGCTTTCACGATGTCCTGCAGCAATTTGGATCTTTGATCAGGGGTGCCGTGACGCACCAGCAAAGTCGATATGAGTTCAATCAGACCGCATTGGTCGGCAATGGATGCATATCCCCGCGACAGCTCTTCCATGACCAGCGCATAGGTCAGCGTATCAAATCCAGAGCCGCCCATTTCTTCAGGCACGCCGATGCCAAACAGCCCGAGCTCACCCATCTGTTCATACAAGCCAGCTGGAAAACGCTCTTCCTGGTCCAATTCCTCGGCAACCGGGCGGATGACTTCATCTGCAAAATCGCGCGCCATATCGCGCACCTGAATGTGTGTTTCAGTAAGGTACATTCACAATCCTATTTGTAACCGTTTAGTTACTTTAGGGCATCTGGTTTTCGTTGGTCAAGAGGAATAGCGGTCAATTAGGCCTTGCTCAACGGCTTGTCCGGCGGTAAATAACTAATTGGTTACTTATTCGGAGGATGCATCATGAAGCCTGATACCAAAATGAAATTCGGCCGGGTTGATCTGGAAGTCACAGCTTTCGGGTTTGGCACAGCCCCGATCGGCAATATCTTTCGGGAGATCGATGAAGAGACCTCCGATGGCATGATTCAAACGGCCTGGGATGCCGGTGTCCGCTATTACGACACGGCTCCCATGTACGGCCACGGACTGGCCGAACTGCGCACCGGCCATTCTCTGCGGTGGAAGAATCGGGATGACTTCATCCTGTCTTCCAAGGTCGGGCGTGTCCTGAAGCCGGCGCGCAAGGCAGACATCGATTTCGCTCCCTGGACCAATGCCGGGCGCTTCCAGATGGAGTTCGACTATTCCTATGACGGCACGATGCGTTCTTTCGAAGACAGTCTGCAGCGGATGAATCTGGAAAGCATGGACATCTGCTTCATTCATGACATTGACGTCTTCACCCGGGGCGATGATCAGCCCGAAGTCTTCAAGCAAGCCATGGACGGCTGCTGGAAGGCGCTCAGTTCGCTGCGCGACCAGGGGGCTGTCAAAGCCATCGGGGTTGGGGTCAACGAATGGGAAGTCTGTCATGAAGCGTTGAAACAACGTGACTTTGACTGTTTCCTGCTGGCTGGCCGGTATACCCTGCTGGAACAGGATTCGCTGAATGAATTTCTGCCCCTTTGCGAAGAGCGCGGCGCAGCCGTGGTGATCGGTGGCGGCTTCAATTCCGGCATTCTGGCCACCGGTGCCGTGGAAGGCGCCAAATACAACTATGCCCCTGCCCCACAGGAGATCATGGACAAGGTGAAAAAGATCGAGGCCGTTTGCGCCGACTTCAATGTGCCGCTGCCGGCTGCGGCGCTGCAATTTGTTGTCGCCCACCCGGCCATACCGAGCTTTATCGCCGGAACCCGAACCGTCGAGCAGTTGCAGAAAAACCTGGCTTGGTTCAGCCATCCGATCCCGGCTGATTTCTGGGCCACGCTGAAGTCCCAAGGCCTGTTGCGGGAAGACGCCCCGACACCATGACAGAAAAACCTGCCGCCGAACCTGCCGCCAAACTCGCCGGCAAACCGTCCGCCACGCTCGCCGCTGGGCGCTATGGATATGACGCCCTTTCGATCGGCGATACGATCGAAACCGGTTCGGCGGTGATCACCGGTCAGGCGATTGATGCATTTGCCGATCTGACCGGCGACCGTTTTGAAATCCACATGGATGATGCGGCCGCCCAACGCCACGGCTTTCCCGGGCGTGTTGCCCACGGCTTGCTGGTGCTTTCACTGGTCGATGGTTTGAAGAACCAGTGTGCTGCACAGTTCGACGCCATCGCATCGCTGGGCTGGGATTGGTCTTTTGCCAAACCCATTTTCATCGGCGATCGGATCAGTGTGACCATTTCAGTCACCGACATGCGCCCGACGTCGAAACCCGACCGTGGCATTCTGACATTGAAATTTGACGTCACAAATCAGCGCGGCGAAACGGTGCAGGAAGGCATCAACAAATTGATGGTCTATCGCTAGGCCCGACCCGGGGAAGAACAGCTTAGGGTTTTAGACTTCGAAATCGCAGACGAAGACGCCATCCAATCCGCCTTCGGTGGAAGCCACAATGCGGGCGCCGATTGCCTGGTGGGCAGCGTCCTCAAGATAGACGTTGCGCACGGCTTCATCTTTGAAATCGAACCAGAACAGGTCGCGAAAACCGCGCACCAGGGGATCCTCGACGCTGACATTGGCGCGCGCCTGAAAATCCACAATGCCGTCGATATGACCGCTCAGACCCGCCAGATCGTCCATCAGCTGAGATTTTGCTTCAGAGGAAACATCATCCTTGAAATTCAGTGCAACCAGGTGGCGGATCATTCTGTGTCTCCTTTGGAAAAATCAGGCTTGCGCTTTTCGCGAAAGGCGGCGAGGCCCTCTGCCAGTTCGTCGGAACCGGCGGCCAGCGCACCAGCCAGCGACTCGATCACCCGCTCGCGTTCTTCGCCCTCGGCGGCGCCGATCATCATTTTGGTCAGTTCAGTCGCTCGAGCCCCACGCTGCAAAACAGCCTGTGCCATATCTTCGGCGGCCTGCATCGCCGTGCCGCTTTCCACGACCTGATCAACCAGTCCGTGGGCCAGGGCTTCTTCGGCTGTGAACACCTCGCCAAACAGAGCCATGCGACGCACCATCTGAGCGCCAAAGCGGCGCACAGCGCGCTGCGTGCCGGACCATCCTGGAATGATGCCGAGGCCGGTTTCCGGTTGCCCCAGTTTGATGTGTTTTTCCGCAATGCGCAGATCGGCACAGGCGGCCACTTCAAGACCACCGCCCAAGGCATGGCCGTCCAGCACCGCGATCACCGGTTGGCGCAGGCGGGCCAGAGCATCAAACGCTGCATGCCCGTCGCGCACCCAGTGACGGCCAAACTTTTCAGGGCTTTCAGAGGCCCATGCTTCAATGTCGCCTCCGGCACAAAAGGCCTTGCCCTCGCCCGACAGGATCAAAACCCGGACATCTGGATGCGCTTCGATTTCACGGCACTTGTACGCCAATTCATCAACCATTTCAGCGTCTAATGCGTTCAACTTGTCAGGTCGATTCAACCGCAAGTGACACATTGCGCCCTCGATTTTCAGGTCAATCCGGCTCACGGAGTCAATCCGATCGGTTCTGGCTGAAACAGGCTGGCATCCATTTCCCGCAGATCGTCGGCCACTTTAAGCTCGGTGGCTGCCTGATCCAGAATGTCTCGTTGCAATTCAATTCCCGGCGCTATTTCGGTGACCACGAGCCCCTGTTCCCGCAATTCGATGACGCATCTCTCGGTCACATAAACCGCCTTCTGCCCCTGAGCGATGGCGCGTTTGCCCGAGAAGGACACCTGATCAACCTTTGGCACAAACTTGGCGGTGTGGCCTTCCTTGTCGATGACCAGACGGCCATCTTCGATATGCATTTTTGCTCCGGCATTGAAAGTGCCCGAGAAAATGATCGACTTGGCTCTTGCGGTGATGTCGACGAAACCACCGGCACCGGCCGTGCGGTGTGGCGTGGCTTTCAGCCGTGAAACATTGACCGAGCCGTCGGCGTCAATTTCCAGGAAACTCAGCATGGAGGCATCAAAGCCACCGGCCTGGAAATAAGAGAACTGGTGCGGTGACGCGACAAAGGCTTCCGCGTTGGCGGCGCAGCCGAATTTGAAATCGAGCAACGGAATGCCGCCCACGGCCCCCTGCTCAATCACCCAGGTAACGTCGCCATGCCGGCCTTCTTCGAGGAAGATGCGCGGCACATTGGCGGAAACGCCAAAGCCGACATTGACCGCCCAGCCCTTCTGCAACTGTTTGGCGACCCGACGGGCGATGACTTTCGGCACACCAAAATCCATCATCTGGAAACTGTCGAGCGGTCGGATCACCTCGCCGGAAATGGCTGGATCGTATTTCGTTTCGGTGGTCTGCAGCATTTCAGGCGCCTCGACCACGGCATCCACCAGGATCCCTGGCACGCGGACATCATGGGGGCGGATGGTGCCATTGGCAGTCACGCGCCGCACCTGGGCGATGACCTTGCCGCCTGTATTGTGAGCGGCCAGCGCCATTTCCATGGCGCCCAGATAGGCGCCTTCTGATTCAAAACTGAGATTGCCGCGCTGGTCGGCTGTTGTGGCGCGAATGATCGCGACATCGGGTTTCAGGGCCGAGAAATAGAGCCAGTCCTCACCCTCAAAATCCAGGCGTTTGACAATCGGGTCCTGCGCCGCGGCTTCGTTCATGGCGCCGCCTTCCTGATCGGGATCGACGAATGTATCCATCCCCACCTTGGTCAACACACCAGGCCGATGCCCTGCCCCTTCGCGCAACATGTCGAATATGATGCCGGATGGCAGATTGTAGGCCTTGATCTTGTTGCCGGTGATCAATTGCCAGATCAAAGGTGGCTCTGCATTGGTCGGGCCCGAAGGATAGGAACCACCGATGATGGTGGAAAGACACCCGACCTTGGCATAGTGATCGATGCCCTTGGTGCCGAAAAAGTCGCCGGCCGCAATCGGATGAATACTCGTCAGGTTCCTCGGGGATCCCTCATTGTCAAAACGCTCGCCGAGCGCAGACAAGACGGCATCGGGGCAGCACAGCCCACTCGACGAATTGACCGCGATCACCGCGTTGTCGGGAATCATTGCAACGGCTTCGGCAGCTGTTTTTTGTTTTGTCACACGGTCCTCCCGCGGTTTGCACTCGCCATAAGTAACTAACTAGTTATAAACTTATTGCATTCCCGGCGGTCGAATCAAGTGCCCAGACACCAATAAGTACGAAGCTTCAGAGATAAAGGCTTTCACATTAGTAACCAATCGGTTACAAAAACAATCAGAGATACGGAGACCATGATGAACATCTATTTTCAGGAAACCTTTCAACGTGCATTTGGCACTTTTCCGCTCACCGGAGAAGAAGCCGCCAACGCGATTCAGGCCGCAGCAGACGTCGGGTACCGGGCATTTGACACCGCACAGATGTATGCCAATGAGGCGGAAACCGGTGAGGCGCTGCAAGCCACCGGTATTCCCCGCGATGAATTGTGCATCACGACGAAGGTCGACATATCGAATTTCGATGAGTCCCTTTTCATTCCTTCCGTCGAAAAAAGCCTGAAGGATCTCAGAATTGATCAGGCGGATGTCTTGTTGCTGCATTGGCCAACGCCCGGCGGCGATATCGCCCCGTCCCTGCGGCTGCTACAACAGGCCTATGACCGCAAATTGGCCAAGAATATCGGCATCTCCAATTACACAGCGCAAATGATGCGCGACGCCAAGTCGATTATCGACGCCCCAATTGTCACCAATCAGGTGGAGTTTCATCCCCTGCTGAACCAGGACATTTTGCTGGCAGCCGCAAGCGAGACCGGTATTCCGCTTTCATCCTACTGCTCGGTCGCGCGTGGCGCGGTTTTCCAACACGCCATTTTTGGCGAAATTGGCCAGGGTTACGGCAAGACGGCCGGTCAGGTGGTGCTTCGCTGGATTCTGCAAAAGGGCGTGTCGATCAACACCATGTCGACCAAACCGGAGAACATTCGAGCCAATTTCGAGGTGATGGACTTTACCCTGTCGTCCGTCGACATGGCGCGCATTGACGCCATGACAGCGCAAAACTTGCGGGTGGTGAACAAGGAAATTGTACCTTTCGCACCCGAGTTCGACTAACCGAAATAGACCAGCGGCAATCGCGATTAGCGATTGCCGCGGATCACATCGCTGGCCTTCTCGGCCATCATGATGGTCGGCGCGTTGGTGTTGGATCCAACCAGGCTGGGCATGGTGGAGCTGTCGCAAATGCGCAGACCGTCAATGCCATGCACTTTCATTTGCGGATCAACCACGGCCATATCGTCAATCCCCATCTTGCAGGTGCAGGTGGGGTGATAGGACGTGCGGCCATATCTGCGGGCATAGTCCTCGAAATCCGCCTGGGTTTTGACGCTCTCGTCCGGGAAGCGGATCTGACGAATGTATTTCTGCAGTGAGGGCTGATTGAACACGTCGACACTCAGCTTCACGCCTTCGACCGAGCGTTTTACGTCGTCCGGGTGACCCAGGAAATTGGGATCTACCAGCGGTTGGTCTGCGGCACTTGCCGACCGCAGGCGCACCGTGCCCCGGGCCTTTGGACGCGTGTTGTAGCTGTTCATGGTGATGCCGCTCTCGCCCTTGGGCACCGTTGGAACACCGGCTTCAGCTCCCGCCGCCGCCAGGAAGTGGAATTGCAGATCCGGAATCTCCAAACCTTCCTGCGAGTACCAGAAGCCCCCGCCTTCAACCACGTTGGAGGCCACCCGGCCGCTCTTGAACAGGGTATATTCCAGCCCGCTCCAGGCCTTCCAGAACCAGGTGTTGTAGCGGTCAAGACTGTGTGGACCATTGAGTTCGGCAACAATGTCGATGCCAAAGTGGTCCTGCAGATTCTCACCGACACCGGGCAGGTCGTGCACGACATCCACGCCCACACCTGTCAAATGATCCGCCGGCCCAATTCCTGACAGAAGCATCAGTTTGGGGGATCCGATGGCGCCGGACGTCACCAGCACTTCGCTGTCGGCCTGCACCACGATTTTTTGCTTGTTCTGGAAATACTCAACGCCCGTCGCCCGGCCGTTTTCAACAATGACCCGGTTCACCAGGCAGCCGGTGATCAGCGTCAGATTGGGCCGGTTGAGCACCGGTTTGAGATAGCCGACGGCCGCCGAACAGCGCCGGGAATTGCGCACCGTCACCTGATAGGCCCCCGCCCCTTCCTGAACCGGGCCGTTGAAGTCTGGATTGTAAGGAAGCCCGTTTTCCTGACAGGCCCGCACAAAGGCGCTGGTCATCGTCTGCCATTTGTTCAGGTTGGAAACACCCAGCGGTCCGTCCGCCCCGTGCCATTCACCTGAGAAGACTTCGTTGCCTTCCGAACGAATGAAATAGGGCTGGATGTCCTTGAAGGACCACCCTTCGCAGCCTTCCTCGTTGGCCCAACGGTCGTAGTCGGCCGGATGTCCGCGGGTGAAGACTTCCGCATTGATCGACGAGCCGCCGCCCAGAACCTTCGCCTGGGCATAGGCGATTTCGCGGTCATGGGCATGCTTTTGCGGTACCGTGTTCAGATCCCAGGTAAACGGTCCCGTGGTCATGGCGGCAAATCCGGCTGGCATATGGATCAGCGGATGGTTGTCCTTGCCACCAGCTTCGATCAGCAACACGCGCACATCGGCTTTTTCCGACAACCGGTTGGCCAATACGCAACCAGCCGAACCACCACCAACAATCACATAATCGTAGCCTTGCTGTGCCATCATTCTATCCAGGGTGAGCGCTTGCCCAATTCTATATGAACCGACTTGATTTGAGTATACTCTTCGACGCCGTAAACACCGGCTTCGCGGCCCCAACCCGACTGTTTGAAGCCACCGATGGGCAGTTCCGGACCACCGGACAAAGTTGTGTTGACCCAAAAGCGCCCGGCCTTCACCCGGCGGGTCACGTCCAGGGCTTTATCGATGTTCTTTGTCCAGACACTGGCAGCCAGGCCATAGTCCGTGTCATTGGCCAAGGCGATGGCTTCTTCAACCGTATCGAAGGGCATCACGGTCAGAACCGGCCCGAAGATTTCGTCGCGGGCAATGCTCATGTCGGCTGATACGTCGGAGAACACCGTGGGGGCAATAAAGCGGCCGGCACCGCCGCCGACATCGACCGTGGAACCGCCGCTGACAAGCTTTGCCCCTTCTTCCTTACCCCGCGCAATATAGTCGAGAATGGTCTTATTCTGCGCCTCTGTT
>JABSRX010000155.1 GCA_013214695.1 Rhizobiaceae bacterium
TGGAGTGTCTTGCTGCTGGCCATTTTGTGCACCGCCATTGCCTACCTGTTGTTTTTCCAGATTCTGGCCACTGCCGGCGCGGTCAACGTGTCTTTGGTGACTTTTCTGGTACCACCGTCAGCCATTATTCTCGGCATCATTGTGCTCAATGAATCGCTGGAAATTCATCACATCATAGGCATGGCGATCATCATGGCGGGATTGATTGTAATCGACGGTCGTTTATTGAAGAGATAGACTGCAATCAGGAACGCTCTCCGTGTCCAATTCTCCCATGCTTTCGGCCCGCGCCATCGCCCTTGAAATCGAAGCCGGTCGGCTGACTCCCGAAAAAGCCCTGCAATTCGGCCTCGACAACAGCACAGCGAAAGAAAGCAAACTGAACGTTTTCTCGCATCAGCCCAAAAAGCTGACTGCCGGCAAGGGTCCGCTTTCCGGGATTGCCGTGGGCATCAAGGATGTATTCGACACCAACGATATGCCAACAACCTATGGCTCAAAAATCTACGAGGGCTATCAGCCACCAACAGATGCTTCGTTGGTCAGCATGTTGCGCGCTGCCGGCGCAACCATTTCTGGGAAAACAGTGACCACCGAATTCGCCTGGTTTACCCCTGGCAAGACCCGCAACCCGCACAACACGGCATTCACGCCCGGCGGTTCGTCGTCCGGATCCGCCGCTGGGGTGGCCGCCGGTTTCTTCCCAGCCGCCATCGGCACCCAAACCGGCGGGTCGATCATCCGTCCGGCCGCCTTTTGTGGCGTCAGCGGTTTCAAGCCCAGCTTCCGCCTCTTCCCGACGGTGGGATTGAAACACTTTTCGTGGTCTCTGGACACGATCGGTTTCTTTGCCGCCAGCGCTGCTGACATTGCCTTTGTCGCTGCCGCCTGTTCAGGACGCGATTTGGAAGTCAATCTCAAGTCACGCAAGGCACCGACCTTTGGCCTCTACAAAGGGTCCATCGACGATCAGATGTCAGCCGATATGGCGGATGCCTTGAAGCGTGTCGCTAAGATTGCCAAAGGCGCCGGCGCCAAAACCGTCAACGTGCGCGGACCGAAGGCCGTCGAAGCCGCCCGCGCTGCCCATGCGCCCATCCAGGGATATGAAGCCTGTATGGCCCTGGCCGACGAATCCACCCGCAACCGTGGGAAATTGAGCAAAAAACTGCGCGATTACATCAGGGAATGTCAGCAGATCACCGCCGACGACTACGACAATGCGCGGCGCACCGCCAACCGCGGCCGCAAGGCCTGCCATGGCTTGTTTGATGACTGCGATGTGCTGCTGTTGCCGTCCGCCCCCGGCACCGCACCACGGACTCTGAAATCCACCGGCAATTCGATTTTTAATCAGCTGTGGACGCTGATGGGCTTGCCCTGTGTTAATGTCTGTGTGGGAAAAGACGCCAACAATCTGCCCATTGGCCTGCAGGTCATCGCGCCATTCGGACGCGACAAACAGGCGTTGCAAGCGGCTCACTGGCTGGAACAGGCAATTGCATCGCAGCAGGATTGATCCGAATTACGGATATTGATCGCCGTCTTCAAAACCCTCGTTATCGGCATGACCCGCGAGCCATAAGGCAACCGTCAGCGACGTGTCGTCTCCGCTCGATGGCTTCAGCATCCGCTCTTCAATGAGTTCAAGGCCTGCGAGGCCCAACCAACGCTCGATTTGCGGCGTCGCCATGCCGAGGCGACGGTGGGCATGTTCTTCCCTGAGAAACTCAAACTGATGCGGGGCAAAGTCGACAATCATCAACCGGCCACCCATCGTCAGCCGCCGCTTGGCCCGACGAAGCGCGAGTGAGGGATCTTCCAAAAAGTGGAGAACCTGGTGGAGCACGATCAAATCATACCGTTCACCATCAGCGAGTTTGTAAACGTCGCCGTGGCGAATTTGAATATGGCTGATGGAATCTTCCGCCAGAGTGGCGCGCGCCACCGACAGCATGTCCCGGCTGGTATCGATCCCGACACCGTGTTCCACATGCGGTGCAAAGACCTGCAAAATACGTCCGGTTCCGGTTCCCAGATCAAGCAGGCTTTTCGGTTGGCCGCTCAATCCCATTTCCAGCATCGCGGTCTCAACTTGATCCTCGGCGATGTGCAGAGAGCGTATCTTGTTCCAGTCTTCCGCGTTGGCGGCAAAATAATCGGCCGCGCGACTGGCGCGCGCCGCGCGAATATCGTCAAGCCGCGCCTCGTCCTGGGCAATGACGTCATCATCTTCGGCAATCGGCTTCAACACGCCATCCAGAAAGCGTCGCGCCGCACCGTGATCCACCGTTCTGAAGTAGGCCCAGGCCCCTTCCTGAAAGCGCTCTGCCAGGCCGGCTTCGACGAGCAGTTTCAGATGCCGTGAGATACGCGGCTGGCTTTGATCCAAAATGGAAATCAGATCACTCACGGTCAGATCCAGCTTGTCCAACAAGGCCAACAGCCGCAGCCGCGTTGGCTCCCCGGCTGCACGCATCCAGCCGACGGTATCGTCCAGCGAATTGTGGGGTAAGTCTGTCACTTAGGCTTCCGTCAGATTCCTTTCCTGCCTCTTTTTGACGTGTTACACGACCAGAAGCAAAGGGCAAATTCACGGACCATGTCTTGAAAGCCAACACCCCCAGGCAGAAAGCCATCCACAAGGCGATCCGCGAGCTGATCCCGCTGGTGCCCTATAGCGATTTCTTGCCGATCGCAACGGCAGCACGCGCCAAACACATGCGCACTCTGACGCCCGTCAATGGTGCTTACCTGGCCACGGTGGCGCATATTCGCCATCAGCACACGGACTATGATGCGCTGCGCGATGAAGGCTATGACCATGATTCCGCCCGCTTCTTTGTCGCTGATGCGATTGAAGAGAAACTGCTGGAATGGGGCAGCACCCGCGGGCTGGATGGCGAATTCTCAGAAGAGTAATCAGTGCCAGTTCAGGCCTGATAGATCCATTGCGCTGGAATGCGCGCCTCAAAGCCCTCACTCATTTTGATCGTACCTTCCTTCTCGACCCAGGCAACCAGTCCACGCATACCGTCTGACTGTTTGGGGAAGGCCATTTCAAGTTCTTCGCGCCCGTCAAACTGAGCAGCAATCGCCCGTCCCGCCACGCGGCATGGCAGATTATCGCCATCAATGCGGATGGTCGCCCCACCGTCAAAGAACAGAACGGTGCGCGGCGGCAGTTTGGTGAGGTTTGAAATACCTTCCAGCAACAGGTTGCCACCGATCCATTCGGACTTGAGCTCGGGGATCTCCATTCGACGCGCCACCGTGCGCATTTCTTCGACCGACAGGATCGACAGTTGGCGCTCATTGCGCATTTCCGTGCCGCGTTCGTACCACGGCTCGCGTGCACCGGATTTGCGGGTATGGCCCGCATGCACATCGCCTGGGATCCCTTCGAAAGTCAGTGCAAGCTCGGATACGGGCTTGGTCTGAAAATCGGAGCCTTCGGCCTTGAAAAGGCCGGCAACGGTGCCCCGTACTTTTTGGGGCGGATGGGTCGCCATTTCTTCCCGGCGGCTGGCAAAAGGGTCCATCATGGCAGTTCTCCAATCCTAAGTTTCGGAAGAGCTTGGCTTTTTCGCAACAAGTCAACGAGCGTGGTCTTCTCGGTCTCTAAGCATGCATGTCGGCACGGAGCAAGCGCGGCGAAGGGTCGTTCACAACACGGTGAGTTCTCAACACCTGTGACCATTTGCCATCAATTTTGGCCGCATTCCCGGTTATCATGGCAAGCACTTTCTTCGCTAATAAACCCAGAGTGTCCCATGAAATATCTCGCCGCCCTTGCCTCATCGTTCTCGCTGGCCGTTGGTGTCGCGTTTTCAACATCGGCAGTCGCTGAGGAATTTTCGATCGACGGCAGCGCCGGCAACAGCCTCACAGCAAAGGTGATCACCGAATTCAACAGTCCCTGGGCGATGACATTCCTGCCGGATGAAAGCCGGAATCTTCTCGTCTCAACAAAACCCGGGGCGCTTTGGCTGGTATCCGAGGATGGCAAAAAGCGCGCGGTTGGCGGCCTGCCCAAAGTAGCAGTGGGCGGCCAGGGCGGTCTGGGCGATGTGGTTCCCCATCCTGACTTCGCCAGCAATTCCCTGGTCTACATCTCCTTTGTGGCATCCGACGACGGTGGCAGCTCTCGAGGCTCAGTCGTCGTGCGGGGCAAATTGGACCAGTCCGGCAGCCCCAAACTGGTCGATCTGGAAACCATCTGGGAGCAAACGCCGCGCATGAGCGGGCGTGGACACTTTTCCCATCGCATTGCCTTTGGGCCGAAGGGCTCGCCCCATGAAGGCAAGATCTTCATCACATCGGGCGACCGTCAGGTACAGACGCCGGCCCAGGACTGGGATATGGCCTTGGGCAAAATCATTCGCTTGAACGATGACGGCAGCGTGCCGGCCGACAATCCGTTTCAGTCGAACGGTGAACTGGCCAAAACCTTCTGGACCACTGGGCACCGCAACCTGTTGGGCATTTCATTCGACGGCCAGGGACGGCTTTGGTCCCATGAGATGGGCCCCAAACACGGGGATGAGCTCAATCTCATTATCGCAGGCGAAAACTACGGATGGCCCGTCGTTTCAAATGGCGATCAATACAGCGGCACCGAAATCCCTGACCACGACACAAGGCCGGAATTCATGGCGCCCAAAGCCTATTGGGTGCCCAGCATCGCCCCCTCTGGTCTGGTGATCTATTCCGGTTCCGAGTTTTCCGAATTTAACGGCGATGCCTTTATTGGCGGGCTTGTCAGCCGCGCCCTGGTGCGGGTTGATCTCGACGGCGAATCCGCCAAAGAGGCCGAGCGCTTTCGCTGGGGCAAGCGGATCCGAGAGGTCGAGCAAGGTCCCGATGGTGCACTTTGGGTGTTGGAGGATCGCAATGGCGGTCGCCTGCTGAAACTCACGGCTTCCAAATAAGCAAGGCGCTGTAAGCGGCGCCCTCGTCGCCACCTTCGCCGCTGCCGCCGTGGCTGGCGCTCGGTAAACCAATTCTTAAACGCGTCGAACTAACCTTGAGCCCAAGAATCACAAGGGCAACAGGGGTTGCAAATGTCGCTTGCCGTATCACAAGAAGGCCGGTCCGCTGGCTGGCTCAGAAGCACCAGCTTTGACACCACCTTTATTTTGGGCATTGCCGCACTGGCGATCGCCTCGGGACTGGTGGTCATTCAGAACCCTTCGATGTTCCCGCTGATCCTGTTTCTGGACCTGTGGGTATTGGGCTATCACCATGTCATCTCGACATATACCCGCCTCGCCTTTGACGCTGAAAGCCGCAGGGCCAACCAGTTTTTCCTGTACGGCCTGCCCCCAATCGTCTTGGTGGCAACCGTATCTCTGGCCCTCGGCGTTGGGCTCTGGACCATCGGCACGATCTACCTGTACTGGCAGTGGTTCCACTACACCCGACAGAGCTGGGGTGTGTCGCAGGCCTATCGCCGCAAGTCCGGCGGACTGGTGCGCGAAAACGAAACGCTGACCAAGTGGGCCTTTTACAGCCTGCCGGCTTGGGGCATTGCCTATCGTTCCTATCAGGACCCAGGTGTCTTTTTGGGTCTGGAACTGCGGGTCATTCCGGTCCCTGAATTTGTGGTTTATGCAGCTGCTGCGGTGTCCATCGCGACGCTTGGCGCCTGGAGCTTCATGCGCCTGAAGGCCTTCCTGAACGGTGAAGGCCCAATCGCTCACACCCTCTACATGCTGTCTCACTTTGTGATTTTCGGCGCCGGCTACCTGTTGATCGAAGACATCACCTATGGCTGGCTGGTCATCAATATTTGGCACAACGCGCAATACGTGCTGTTCGTGTGGCTGTTCAACACCAACAAGTTCAAGGACGGCGAAACCACCAAAGCCCGCCTGCTCTCCAAGCTGAGCCAGCCTCAAAACCGCGTCTGGTATTTTGGCTTCTGCATCGCCTTGTCGACCGTCATTTACGCGTCGATTTCGGTCAGCATTTCGGCAGCCTTTGCCGAGATCGCCGTGCCGCTCGCATTGGTCATCTACTCGGCGATCAACTTCCATCATTACATTGTCGACAGCTACATCTGGAAGATGCGCAAGCCGACAATCCAGAAGACAATGGACATTGAGGAAGTGCCCCATTGACGCTTGCCGTTGAGACCAAATCTGCTGGTCTTCAGCGGGCACCGTTTCTCACTTTCGAGCGTGCCCAGGGCAGCATTGACGCCCTGGACGGTTTGCGCATGCTGGCCATCGCGCTGGTCTTGCTGCGCCATGCGATGAAGGCGATGGAGTCGCAGGTTGGCTCCGCTTTAGAGATCACCCTGCCCTGGGGCGTCTGGAGTTTTGCCACGCCCTTGATGAACGGCTGGATGGGCGTCGATCTGTTCTTCGTGCTCAGTGGGTTTCTGATCGGCAGTCACCTGATCCGCCATCGCTCCGATTTTTCAACCGCCTCACTTGGGCGGTATTTTGGCGCCCGCGCCCTGCGCATCGTACCGACCTATTTTGCCGTCATCCTGTTGGTGGCGATCGGGTTCTTCCCGCTTTATAAGCCCATGTCGGAGGACATGGTTGCCTCCGTCATCTGGCATATGCTGTTTCTGCAGGATTACCTGCCTTCTGATCTGATCGTCGCCTTCTGGTCGCTCGGTGTCGAAGAGAAATTCTACATGGTCGCACCGCTGCTGATCCTTGGCACCGCGCGCCTCGGCAGACTACGCAACCGCATTGTCGCCTATGGCGTATTGCTGATCCTGCCCATGCTGTTTCGCTGGCTGACGCTGCAGTCGATGGAATTCGACTTCACCAGCTACCGGGCCTATTTCGAAACGTTCAGAAGCCCATTCCATCTGACCTATGAAGGCCTGCTGATCGGCGTGATCTGTGCCGAGTTCTATGCCTGCAGAGTTTGCAAAGAGAGATTTCGGCGGTTTGCCAAGCCGATGCTAGCCATCGGCGTTGGTATCATCGGGGCGCACCTGATCCCGGTCAATCTGATGGCAGAAATTACCCTGTATGACGTGTTGCTGCAGCCGGTTCTGCTGTCCATCGGCTTCGGCCTGATCCTACTCGCAACCGCATTGATCAACCCGAAGAGCGGATGGGCCGCTTCCCGTTTCAGCCTGATCGGCGCGCGGCTGAGCTATTCGCTCTACCTGGTGCACATGGCGCTGATACCGGCCGCGATGGTCCCTGCTCTGCTGTCGGGTGCACAGGGAGTGATGCTGTTTGCGATTTTCTTTGCAGCCTTTATGGCGCTGTCGCTTATCGCCTCGCTGGCGCTGCACTTCGTGGTCGAAAAACCATTCCTGCAGTTGAAGAGCCGCCTGTTCTAGCGGCTCTTTCGCACCAGGCTTGCAGGCTTGCTCTACCGGCTCAGAGGCTTGAAGTGAATGCGCTTTGGTGTCAGGGCATTGTCGCCCAAACGGGCCACCTTGTCCTTTTCGTAGTCTTCGAAGTTGCCTTCAAACCACTCAACGTGACTGTTGCCCTCAAAGGCCAGCATGTGGGTGGCCAGACGGTCGAGGAACATACGGTCATGCGAGATGATGACGGCGCAGCCACCGAATTCCTCCAGCGCATCTTCCAACGCTGAGAGCGTTTCGGTGTCCAGGTCGTTGGTCGGTTCGTCGAGCAGCAGAACATTGGCGCCGGATTTCAGCATTTTCGCCAGGTGAACGCGGTTGCGTTGACCACCGGAAAGCGTCCCCACTTTCTGTTGCTGATCGCCTTTGCGGAAGTTGAACGAGCCCACATAAGCCCGCGAGTTGACCTCATGCTTGCCCAGCTTGATAACTTCAGCTCCACCGGAAATCTCTTCCCACACGGTCTTGTCAGGGTCCAACGAGTCACGGCTCTGGTCAACATAGCCGAGTTTCACGGTCTCACCGATGCGCAGCGAACCGCTGTCTGGCTGTTCCTGACCGGTGATCATTTTGAACAGGGTGGACTTACCGGCACCGTTGGGGCCGATAATCCCGACAATACCACCCGCCGGCAGTTTGAAGTTCAGGTTCTCGATCAACTGGCGATCGCCAAAGCCTTTGCTGATGCCATCGGCTTCAATCACCACCTGACCCAGACGTTCTGCGACCGGAATGACGATCTGCGTGTCGGTTGGTTTACGCTGATCAGCAGCTTCCACCAGTTCCTGATACTTGTTGATACGGGCCTTGGACTTGGCCTGACGGGCTTTCGGGCTGGTACCCATCCATTCCCGTTCGCGGTCCAACTGGCGCATGCGGGCATCCTGCTCGCGGCCTTCTTGGATCATGCGCTTTTTCTTCTTTTCCAGATAGGCGGAATAGTTGCCCTCGTATGGAATGCCGCGACCACGGTCGAGTTCCAGAATCCAGCCGGTAACGTTGTCGAGGAAGTAGCGGTCATGAGTGACGATCATGACGGCGCCCTTGAAGTCGCGCAGGTGTTTTTCAAGCCACGATACGGTTTCCGCGTCGAGGTGGTTGGTCGGTTCGTCGAGCAGCAGCAGATCCGGCTCGGACAGCAACAGGCGGCACAGCGCCACGCGGCGACGTTCACCACCAGACAGCGGCTTCACATCGGCATCGGGTGGCGGGCAGCGCAGGGCGTCCATGGCCATGTCGACCTTTGCATCGAGATCCCACAGGCCTTCCGCATCGATCTGATCCTGGAGCGCCGCACCCTCGTCAGCGGTCTCGTCGGAATAGTTCATCATCAGCTCGTTATAGCGCTCGATGATGGCGGTCTTGTCAGCAACACCGGCCATGACGTTTTCGCGCACGGTCAGGCTTTCGTCGAGCTGTGGTTCCTGCTCCAGGTAGCCCACCTTGGCACCTTCGGCGACCCAGGCCTCGCCCTGCCATTCCTTGTCGATGCCGGCCATGATTTTCAGCAGCGATGAT
The DNA here is from genome assembly GCA_013214695.1 of Rhizobiaceae bacterium. GTDB lineage: Bacteria > Pseudomonadota > Alphaproteobacteria > Rhizobiales > Rhizobiaceae > Pseudahrensia. The sequence continues at coordinate 8,864 of JABSRX010000155.1, forward strand.
TTACCCGCACCGTTGGGGCCCAGAACACCGATTTTCGCGTCGGGGTAGAACTGCAGATGGATGTTGTCGAGGACCTTTTTCCCACCTGTATAGGTCTTGGTCAGACCCTGCATGTGATAGATAAACTGGCGTGCCATTGGGCCTGTCTCCGCGAATGAAGCGTCGGACAAAAAGTCTGCGCAATTGAATGAAAAATCTTGCAAGCCATGTAACGGCTCCCCACAGTTAAAACAAGGTGAGCAATCCACAATTGGGAAAATTGAAACATGGGTACGGCAGTGATCATCGGCGCGGGGGAAGGACTGTCCGCTTCCTTGGCCCGCAAATTGGCGCAGCGCGGACACAAATTGGTTCTGGCGGCCCGCAACACCGACAAGCTGGCAGACCTGGTGGCCGACACCGGCGCTGCCGCCGTCACCTGCAATGCCAGCGATCCTACGGACATGGAAGCCGTCTTCGCAGCAGCCGACAAGTTGGGCGAACCACTGGACATTGCCGTCTACAATCCCTCAGCGCGGGTGCGCGGGTCGATTGTCGATATCGACCCGACAACGGTCAAAGACGCGATCCTGGTCACCGCCTATGGCGGTTTTCTGATGGGTCAACAGGCAGCCAAACGCATGGTGCCAAACGGCAAGGGCTCGATCCTGTTCACCGGCGCCTCTGCCGGCGTGAAGGGCTATCCGATGTCATCAACCTTTGCCATGGGCAAATTCGCCCTGCGCGGCCTGGCCCAGAGCATGGCGCGTGAACTGCACCCCAAAGGTGTTCATATCGGCCATTTCGTCATCGATGGCGGCATTCGCAACCACAACCGGCCCGAGCGAATTGATGCGGCAGACAATCCCGACTCGATGCTTGATCCGGAGGCGATCGCCGACTCCTATCTGCATTTCATCGATCAACCGCGCAGTTCCTGGGCCTGGGAAATCGAGTTGCGCCCCTGGGTTGAAAACTTTTAGGGGCGAACGACCATGGCGTGGACATCCTCCAAACTGAACTCTGGTACGGGAGCGGAACTCCAGCTCTACAGTCAGACGCCAAAGGGGAAACCAAAGGCAATTGTCCAGATCAATCATGGCATGGCCGAGCACGCGGCCCGTTATGAGCGCTTTGCCGAAGCCCTGGCGAAGGCCGGCTATGGCACCTATGCGCATGACCACCGCGGTCACGGCGCAACCTCCGCCCCGGATGCGGCACTTGGGGTGTTTGCCCGCAAAAAAGGGCTGGACGCCGTGCTGAACGACGTGGCCGCCGTCAACGCCCACATTTCAAGCGAACACCCAAATGTCCCCATCGTCTGCTTTGGACATTCCATGGGATCGATCATCGGCTTCAACTATGTCTTGCGCCATCCAGACACGGTCGCGGCGGCAGCACTTTGGAATTCCGGCGTGGAAACAGGCGCACTGGCGGTCGTCTTCTCGTCGATCCTGAAAATTCACCGCATGTTCAAAGGTTCCGATGTGCCCAGCGGCCTGGCGACCAAGGCCACTTTCGAGACCTGGAACAAGGAATTCGCCCCCAATCGCACCGACTTTGACTGGCTGTCACGTGACGCCGCTGAAGTCGACAAATATGTCGACGATCCGCTTTGCGGGTTCCCGGTTTCAATTGGCCTATGGCTGGACGTGCTGGACGGCATATATTTGGCCGCCGACGATAAAAACCTCGCCGCCCTGCCCAAGGACCTTCCTGTGCACCTGCTCGCGGGTGCCGATGACCCCTGCTCGGAGCGCGGCAAGGCGGTGGCCAATATTGCCCGTCGGATGCAATCGGCCGGCATGTCCAAGGTGAACCTGACTGTCTTGTCCGAAACCCGGCACGAAAGCCTCAACGAGGTCAATCGCGACCAAACCACGGCGATGTTCATCGACTGGCTGGACGACCAGTTCGCGTCCTAGAGTGCTGAGCGACTAGCGGGTTGGATCATCAGAGATGGCCACCAACTGCTTGCCGAAATTGCCACCTTCCAAAAGCTTGATGAACGCCTCCGGTGCCGCGGCTAAACCCTCGGCGATGGTTTCGCGATACCGCACCTTGCCTTGGGCGACCAGTGGCGCAACGTCCTTCAGGAACTGCGGAAACTGATCGAAATGGTCGGTGATGATGAAGCCTTGCACGGAGATCCGGTTGACCAGAATGGTGCGCCAGATCAATGGCAGCTTGTTGGGTCCGTCCAACGCCGCAGCACCGAGGCCGCCGGCATTGTACCACGAAATCATGCCGCATACCGGGATGCGCCCATGGACGTTCATCAAAGGCATGACGGCTTCCAGGGTCTTGCCGCCAACATTTTCAAAATAGATATCCACCCCGTCCGGACAGGCTTCCGCCAGTTGCTTGCGCAAGCCGTCGACATCGGCGGCGCCATGATCCAAACAGGCATCAAATCCAAGTTCTTCGACAGCATAGGCACATTTTTCTGCGCCACCGGCAACACCGCCCACCCGCAGGCCC
>JABSRX010000156.1 GCA_013214695.1 Rhizobiaceae bacterium
TGATGAGAACGAGGCGCGGTCGCGCGGCCGTCCCATTCTGCGCAATCCGGCACAGGCTATCGAGGCCTTGGGGCTGTCACCGGCCGACATCGACACGGTTATCATCACCCACCTTCACTATGATCACGCCGGTGGGCTGGACCAGTTTCCCAATGCCCGCTTCCATTTGCAGGAAAGCGAAATGGCGTATGCCACCGGTCCCTGCATGTGCAGCGGTGTGATGCGCATGCCCTTCAGCGCGAGCCATGTGTGCCAAATGGTGAAGCATGTCTATTCGGGACGGGTTGTGTTTCACTCGGGAGACGGCTTTGTCGCCGATGGCGTCACGGTGCATCACGTGGGTGGTCATTCCCGAGGTCTGCAGGCGGTTCGGGTGAAAACCGCGACGGGATATCTTTGTCTCGCGTCAGACGCGGCTCACTATTATGAGAATTTTGTTGCCGGCAAGCCGTTCCCAATCGTTGTCGATCTGGCAGACATGGTGAGCGGGTTTGACACGATTCAACGCCTGGCCAGCCGGCGCGAACTGGTCATTCCCGGCCACGATCCGCTGGTCACCCGGTCCTTTCAAGAGCACGGAACCTCTGGCTTTGTCTGGCGCCTGGATCTGCCACCGCTGAAACCGGACTTCTTGCAAGCGGGGCAGGTGTAAAATGCGGCTTGGATGTATTGGAGATGATTTCACCGGTTCCAGCGATATAGGCAACACGCTGGCCAAAGCCGGCATGCGGGTGACGCAATATAATGGCATTCCTGACGCGCCGGCCGCGCCTCATGTCGAAGCGGGCATCGTCTCGCTCAAAACCCGCTCCATCGAGGTGGGCGATGCGATAGACCAGTCCCTGGCAGCAGCGCGATGGCTTTTGGATCAGGGCTGTGACCAGTTGTATTTCAAATACTGTTCGACTTTTGATTCAACCAAGAAAGGCAATATCGGGCCGGTAACGGAAGCCCTCGCCGAGCTGGTGGGAGAAGATAAGGTGATCATGTGTCCGGCCTTTCCCCAAGCCGGTCGCACGGTTTACCAGGGCAATCTGTTCGTCGGCGATCAGCCCTTGGCGGAAAGCGGCATGCGGCATCATCCGATCACACCGATGACGGATTCCGATATTCGCCGATGGCTGGGCCATCAAACAAATTGGGCAGTGCATCACCTGGGTCTGGGCGATGTGCTGGCCGGCGAAGCGGCAATACGGGCGCGCATGGCGGCCTTCGAACGCAGCATGATTGTTGCCGATGTCGTGCAGGACGCCAATTTTGACTCGCTGGCCCGGGCGCTGACGGAACGCAAACTGGTCACAGGTGGGTCGGGCCTTGCCATGGCATTGCCGCAAAATTTCAAAGGCCATGATGTGCCGGTCGACACGCACCAGGGTTGGACCGCATCGGATGGGCAGGCCGTTGTGCTGTGTGGGTCCTGTTCAACAATGTCGCGGGCCCAGATTGCCCGTTACGCTGAGCAGGCTCCCAGTCTTGCCATCGATGCGTTCGGCATTGCAGAAGATGCGGTCACGCCGACGGGCGTCGCCGACTGGGTGTGTGCGCAGACGCGGCATCCCATCGTCTATTCCTCCAGCGACCCGCAGGACGTGGAACGTGCCCAAGCGCATTTGGGCGCGGATCGGTCGTCGGAATTTATCGAGCAGTTCTTTGGCGCCTTGGCGGTCGAATTGCGCGGGCGCGGAATCGGCAGAATCGTCTGTGCTGGCGGCGAAACCTCAGGGGCGATCGTGACGGCGCTTGAGATCAAAGCCATGCGAATTGGCCCGGAAATAGCTGCGGGCGTCCCAGCCCTCGCGGTTGAGGATGAGGACTTGTTGCTGGTTCTGAAATCCGGGAACTTTGGCGATGAGCGCTTTTTCGAAACGGCGCTGGCCGTACTCGATGGCAGCATAGTTGCCGATTGCAAAAGCTACCCAGGTTGAACCGGATCCGATAAATGCCGCTTTCGGTAACCTCTCGGTGTCGTGCCGTAGTGGTTGCGAAACAGCTTGTAGAAATGACTCATGTTTTCGATGCCGCAATCATAGGCGACCTCTTCAACAGACAGGGCGCTGTTGCCCAACTGCATGGCGGCATTTTCCATCCGGATACGGTTGACCAGTTCGGAAGGTGACAAACCGAGATGGCGGCGGGTTTCGCGGCACACATGCTCATGACCCCGCCCGGCCACTTCAACGAATCCGGCGGCGCCCTTGCGGAACACCTCTCGGGACCGGGCCGCCATGCAAGCCGTGCTCAACCATTGGGGGGCTGACTGGGGAAGAGCGCCATCATAATCGATCACCCGCGTCATCAAGGTGAGTAGAAATTCCTCAATACGCGCCAAGGTGCGCAACGAGCCCTGCAGTTCCAGCGCCGTGTTGATCGCCCGCTCCATGCGGGGACCACGGATCACGTGTCGGTCCGGATAGGCGCCGTCATGCCAGAAGAAACGCCCGGCAAACTCACCGGCATAACGCGATCCCAGATGGGCTGCGGTGTCACACCGGAACATCACATTGTTGATGATGCAGGGCTCGTCACCGATCGATTGCAGAGCGTGGCGGTCGTCGGGCCGCATGAAGACGATGTCACCGCGCTGCAGTAGCTCTGTGCGGTCATTGACGAAATGGCGGGTGCACCCGTGTTCGACAAAAAACACCTCGTAATAGTCATGGCTGTGTTGATAGCGCGGGCGGCGCGCGTCGAGGGATTTGCGCGCGAAATGGAACGCTTCCTCGTCGTCGAGATAGTCAGAAAGATGGAAAATCCGGCACTGCATCACATCATTATTGCACAGAAAAACCGTTCAAATAACCTCCAAAATATCAAATTAACACATAAATTACTCAATTCTGGCTGTGAGCATGGGCAAAATTGTCGGTTACGCTTTTTGAAACTTGGGAAACCGATCATGCTTGCAACACCACTCGATTTGTCTTTCAAACCGGTGATTTCCGGGCACCAGAAGCACCTGACCAGCGAGCAGGTGACGCAATATAATGAGCTCGGATTTGTGCAACCCCACGACATTTTCAGCGCGGCTGAGATGGCGGAAATTCGCACCTATCTCGACAAGCTGATGTCCGATCTGGGTGAGCAGGGCAATTATGGCATCAACTGCTATCAGGCACGTCTGTCAGGACTTTGGGACATTGCAACCGATTCCCGCATCCTCGACCATGTGCAGGACATTGTCGGCCCGAACATCATTTGCTGGGCCTCGGCCATTCTGTCGAAAAAGCCCCATGATCCTAAAAAAGTGCCCTGGCATCAGGACGCCTCGTTCTGGAAGTTGTCGCCGGCGCGCACGGTCACGGTCTGGCTCGCAATCGATGACGTGGACGAAGACAATTCGGCCATGATGTTCCTGCCGGGCACCCACAAAATGGGCGATATTCCGGTGCAGGAAACGGGTGGCGAAAGTGTCTTTCATCAGGAAACGGCCGGGGCCGACAAACTGGGGGACCCGGTCTTCAACTCCCTCAAGGCTGGCCAGATTTCAATGCATGCCGACATGCTGGTGCATGGCAGTCACGCCAACAATTCGGCCCGCCGCCGTTGCGGTTTGACGCTTCGTTATTGCCCGCCGGAAGTCAGCATTGTCGACGAGAATTGGGCCCAGGGCGTTGAGGCGATCATCTGTCGCGGTGAGGACCCGACCGGCGCCTGGAATCACCATCCGCGCCCGGAAAACAACGACATCACCAAGACCAACAGCCCGCATGTGGTGGGGAACAACTGATGCAATTGAAGTGGTATGGACAGGCAGCCTTTCGCATCGTCTCCGACGACGGCCTGCGCATTGTCTGCGATCCATACACGCCTGAGGAGCTGGGTTTTGCACCGATCACGGATGAGGCGGATATCGTGATCACCTCATCGGACAATGACAGCGCCCATTGCCGCTATGATCTGGTGCCGGGCAATCACGAATGGCTGAATGCGTTGAAGGCCGTCGAGGCGGGCGGTGCGACAGAGGTCGGCGGTTTGAACGTCTCGGCGGTTGAGGCGATGGAGATCGAAACCCATCCCCTGCATCACCCGGAAGCCAATGCCATGTACCGCTTTGAGGTCGACGGCATCAAGGTCGCGCATATGGGCGATTGCGGCAACGATCTGAATGAAAAACAAACGGACTTTCTGCGCGGGGCGGATGTCCTGCTCGCCCTGACCGGGGCAGGTGGTTTTGTGATTTCGCTGGAAGAGCTGATGCGGGTGATCAACGAAACCAAACCCCGCTTGGTCGTGCCGATGCATTTCCGCACGCTCAACTACAAACCCAGAAACATGGAATGGATTGAAGCCTTCCTGGCGTTCTGGGGCGAGGAAAGCCAGGTGGATTTCGCCTTTGGATGCGAAGTCAATCTGAGCAAGGAGGATCTACCCGATAGCACACGTGTCCTGGTTCTGGATTACGCGCGCTAGCGGTTGGTAACGGGGCGTTGCCCCAAAACAGGGAGGGTCGCTGCAGGCGACCACAATAGGGAGGAGCTAGTATGAGCTTCAAAAAATCGGTTCTGCTCGCCTCGGCATTGGCCTTGGCCGCGACCACCGGCATTTATGCCCAAGAAGTGGCCCGCGAAGATACAGTGATCTTCGACCTCGATCGGACCATTAAAGATCCGGAAAACTTCAACTGGTTCACACCTGGCACCAAGCGCCTGCATGGGGCGCACCAGGCAATGTGGGAACCGCTGTTCATCTTGAACTATGTGAGCGGTGAGCTGGAGCCTTGGTTGGGCACTGAATTTACTGCAAACGCCACCCACGATGTGTGGACATTGTCCATTCGCGACGGGGTCAAATGGTCTGATGGCGAAGCCTTCAACGCCGATGATGTTGTCTTTACCGTCAACATGGCGCTGGGCAACGAAGATCTGTCGGCCCGCGAGGCTGCAACCATCCGCGCCCAGGTGGCAAGCGTGGAAAAGGTCGACGACCTCACCGTTACTTTCAACTTGAAAAAGCCGAACCCGCGCTTTGCCGTGGAGAACTTTGGCGTCCGCATTTTCGGCTCTTTCCTGATCATGCCTGAGCATGTCTGGTCGAAGCAGGAAGATCCGGCAACCTTCGCATTCTATCCGCCCATCGGTACCGGTCCTTACAAATATACTTCCGGCGCATCCAACCGGATGATCTGGGATCGTGACGACAACTATTGGGGCGCATCTGCCGGCTTCAACGATCTGCCGGAGCCAAAGCGTTTGATCTGGCTGGAAAGTGGTGGTGAAGAAAGCCGCGCGCAGTTGATGGCCACCAATCAGATGGACGTTGCGAACACAGTGACGCTCGGCACGTTTGAAGCCATTCAGGCACAGAACCCAAGCATCATTGCCTGGAAGGACGGCATGCCATTTGCCTGGTCTGACCCATGCGCCCGTCAGTTGGAGTTCAACACAACTGTGGCGCCGTGGGGCGACGCCAATATGCGTCAGGCGATCAACCACATCATCAACCGTCAGCAGATCGTCAACGTCGCCTATGAAGGTACGACCGAAACGTCGCGCTCCATCTTCGTCCAATATGGCGGCATGGAGAAATACATCTCCGCCATTGAAGGCGCCGGCATGGGCTTTTCATCGAAAGCCGACGTCGCTGCCGGACAGGCTTTGATTGAAGCGGCCGGCTACGTCAAAGGCGCCGACGGCATCTATGAAAAAGACGGCCAGGATCTGGTTGCCAATGTCACCGTCAACACCGCGTCAACCGAGTTGACCCGCGCCGTTGACGTGATCCTTGAGCAATTGCAGCGGGCCGGCATCGATGCCAAGCCGGTGCCGGTTGAGAACGGTGTTTTCTGGGGTACAGCGCTGCCGCTGGGCGAGTACGAACTGGCCTATACCTGGTTGTCCTGCGGGTCGATCAACGAGCCATGGGCTTCGATGGGTCGCTACACCGCCAAGGATGTGGCACCGATCGGTGAGCGCGCGCCGGGCTTCAACAACACCGGACGCTGGAACACTGAAGCCACCGCTGCCTATTCGGCCATTGTTGACAAGATGGGTGGCCTGGGCGTCGGGGATCCCGCGATCCAGGGCATGGTGCTGGATGCCTATAAGTATTACCGCGATGAGGTGCCTTTCCTGCCCATCGTACAGGCATCTAAGCTGCTTCCCTACAACACCAATTACTGGACCGGTTGGCCCACCCAGGCCAACAATTACAACCATCCAGCCCATTGGTGGGGACACATGCATCAGGTTCTTCATAACTTGAAGAAAGCCAACTGATCCTCCCTGTGGCAGGGCGGCGTTGAGTGCCGAGTTGTGACACTGAGTGGCGGTGGATAGTGCGCCGCCACTCACCAGCTCACAACGTTTGCCCCAATGTGCACCCGACTGCTGCCCTGCCAATTTTGAATGCTAACCTCAACTTCAATTGGATTGCCCAAGGGCTTAGTGTGACCTCAATGTCCGAGATTTCAGAATTTTTTGCAGAACACGGCTACTACCATGCCAAAGGTGTCTTCGATGCGGAGGAGATTGCCGCACTGGAAACCGATTTTGACCGCATCGTTGCGCAATTGGTGGCCAGCCAGGAGCAGGTCGACGCAACCTGGGATTCAACTGAAGTGCGCAAGCTCGCCAATCCGGGCGACATGATCCTGCACACCCACAATGTACAGAAATATTCTCGCCGCTGGTTGAACGCTTTCGTCAATCCGAAATTCCTCAACGTGGTGCGCGAAATCCTCGGTGATGACATCATTCTGCACCATTCCAAACTGTTTCAGAAACCGGCGGAAAAGGGCTCGCCGTTTCCAATGCATCAGGACTGGCCGAATTTTCCGACCCTCAACGACACCATGATGGCCGGCATCATTCATGTCAGCGATGCCTCCGACGAGATGGGCTGTCTGCGGGTCTATCCCGGCAGTCACAAACTGGGCCGCGTTGAAGGTGCCGATGGGCGTTCAGCCAACGAGACCCTCGACAAATATCCGATCGAAGACGCGACCATCGTCGAGGCCAAGGCCGGCGACGTGATCTTCTTCCATTACTTCACCCTGCATGGATCCATGCCCAACCGCTCCAATGATGTGCGCAAGACGGTTCTTCTGCAGGTCTACGAAGGCCATGACCGGGTGGAAGACGGCAATCAACATCCCGATGAGCGCATGGTGCTTTCGGGGTGGAACCACGCCATTTCCCGCAGCGCTGCCGGACAGGCCGCGTGATGGGACGCATTCCTCCCCAATATCTGATCAACCGTCTGATCACACTGCTGCTGACGGTCTGGATCGCGGCAACATTGATCTGGATTATCCCCAGATTGTCACCGGTTGATCCCGCCGAGATCATGCTGGGCCGCATGGCCGCTGGCGCTGGCACGGTGGAAAACGCCGATCAGATTCTGCAATCCTTGCGGGCCCGCTTCGGTCTCGATGATCCACTGCTCGTTCAATATTTGAAATATATCCGCAACGTTGTGACGTTTGACTTCGGCCTGTCGACGGCGTCGTTTCCAACACCGGTCTCCCACCTGATCGCCCGGGCTCTGCCATGGACCCTCGGCCTGATGATCATCTCGGTCACCATCACCTTCTTCATCGGCAATGCACTGGGTGCGCTGATGGTTTGGGAACGTTCGCCGAAACTGGTTCGGGTGGCCATTCCCGTGGCGATGATCTTCACCTCGATCCCACCGATCCTGTCCGGTCTGCTGCTGATGTATTTCCTGTCGGCAAAGATGCGTTTGTTCCCGTTGACCGGCAGCTACGGTTTGACGGTGGAACCGGGATGGACCTGGAGTTTTGCCCAGTCGGTGATGTATCACGGCTTCCTGCCGGCGCTCTCCATCGTCGTTGTGACCTTCGGGTTCTGGGCGCTGGGCATGCGGGGGTTGATGATCACCGTACAGGGGGAAGACTATACCAAGCTGGCCGAGGCCAAAGGGCTGCGGCCGCGTTACATTCTCTACAAATACATGATCCGCAATGCGATCCTGCCGCAGATCACCGCCTTTGCCTTGAAGATCGGTCTGCTCGTTGCCGGCCAGATCCTGGTCGAGCGGATCTTTGCCTATAACGGCATGGGCAAGCTCATCTATGACGCGATCCTCGATCAGGATTTTCCGGTCATTCAGGGTGCCAGTTACATCATCATCTTGATGACCGCGCTGTCGGTGTTCCTGGTGGATCTGATCTATCCGCTGATCGATCCTCGAATAAAGCATGAGAGGTGAGTGAGATGACCGATACAACACCCACCCGCGCTGAACACAAACTGGCCCGCAAAATGAAGCGGTTTGAGAATCCCTGGATGAACCCCAAGCTCCTATGGGGTGCGGGCATATTGATTGGCATCATCGTGCTCGGTCTGCTGGGGCGCATATTCTGGGATCCGGAACTGGTATTCACCGGTTCCGCGCCGCTGAAACTGCCGCCCATCGGCTTTGAAAACCTGCGCAAACAGGCGGGCATCTGGGATTTCCCTCTCGGCACCGATGGCGCTGGCCGCGACCTGCTGGCCCTGATCATCATCGGCGCACCAAACTCGCTGTTTGTCGGACTGCTGGCCTCCTGTGTTGGCATGGGACTCGGTATTTTCCTGGGGTTCTCCGCCGGCTTTATCGGCGGTCGCACAGACGATTTCATCCGAGTGATCTCGGACGTGATGATCACCATTCCGCCGCTGCTGATCCTGGTGGTGTTCCAGGCGGCCTATGGGGATGTCTCACTGACCATGATGGCGCTGTTGATCGCCGCCTTCGTGTGGCAATCGCCGACCCGTCTCATACGCGCGCAGGTCCTGTCGATGCGTGAAAGCGGATATGTGCAGATGGCGCGGCTCTCTGGCGCCTCGACCATGCACATCATGTTCAAGGAGATGCTGCCCAATCTGGTGCCCTATCTATTCGGCTCCTTCATCGCCAATGTGACGACCTCTATCGTCACCGCCGTTGGCCTCGAAGTATTGGGTCTGGGACCGCAGCGCATTCCAACGCTTGGCCGCACAATCTATGAGGCGATCAATTCCGGTGCGCTCATTCAGAACCTGTGGTGGTGGTGGGGCATTCCAACCCTGTTGCTGGCCGTCATGTTCATCGGCCTGCTGCTGATCAATCTGGGCCTCGATGAAGTCTCCAATCCGCGTTTGAGGAAACTGTCATGACAAGTCCTATTCTTACACTGAAAGACCTGTCGATTGATTTTCCCACGCCCGGTGGATTGGTCCACGCGGTCAAGCAATTGTCGCTGGAAATCGATCCGGGCCGACGTGTCGGCTTTATCGGTGAAAGCGGCTCGGGCAAAACGACCACCGCTCTGGCCATCATGCGCATGCTGGCGGCACCTGGAAAAGTCGCAAGCGGGGAGATCCGTCTTGGTCACGACAAGACCGATGTCCTGGCGCTGTCGGAAGAAGACATGCGCAAGGCCCGTTTGGGTCGCGTGAGCTATATCCCGCAGGGGGCGATGAATTCGCTGAACCCGATCATGCGGGTGGAAAATCAGATGTGGGACGGCATCGTCGCCCACGAAGGAAAAACCGACCTCGCCGAATTGCAACGCCGCTCAGATGCCGCCCTGGAAAGTGTTGGCCTGGCAGCCCATGTCGGGCGCCTTTATCCGCATGAATTGTCGGGTGGTATGAAGCAGCGGGTCTGTATCGCTCTGGGTGTCATACTGACGCCGGAACTGATCATTGCCGACGAGCCGACTTCGGCGCTCGATGTTGTCACCCAAAAACACGTCATGCAGACCCTGACCCGGGTTCAGGAAGACATTGGCTGCGGTCTCATTCTCATCGGCCACGACATGGGCCTGATGGCGCAATCGGTGGACGAACTGGCGGTGCTCAAGGACGGTGAACTGGTGGAACATGGAGATACCCGCCAGATCATCGAGAACCCGCAACATCCCTACACCCAGGATCTGATTTCGTCGGTGCCACTGGTGGGCGGGCCCAGCTTTCTCAGCCCCGCCGTATCGGCGCCGGCCTCGCAAAAAGAGGGCCCGGATCCGTTGCTGCAATTCCGCGATGTCAGCAAGCGATACGGCGATGTCACGGCTTTGCATCCAATGAGCTTTGCGCTGGATGGTGACGTGCCGCAGATCATTTCGATCGTTGGCCAATCCGGTTCGGGCAAGTCGACCATGGGATCGCTGATGTTGGGCTTCAACCCGCCCAGCAGCGGTGAAGTCCTCTATGAGGGGAAAAATCTGGCGACACTCGGCGCTGCCCAGGGTCTGGAGTTTCGCAAGAATGTCCAGGCCGTGTTTCAGGACCCCTATGCCTGCTTCAATCCATTCTACCGCGTCGACCATGCGCTGAAATTTCCGTTCAAACGGTTCGGTCTGTCGCAGGGCGATGACCACACCCAACAGGCGATGGAAGATGCCTGCGAGGCGGTGGGTCTGGATCCGAACCTGATCCTGCGTCGCTACCCGCACCAGCTGTCGGGTGGCCAGCGTCAGCGGCTCATTGTGGCGCGGGCGTTGATGCTCAGTCCGAAACTGTTGATCGCTGACGAGCCGGTCTCCATGGTGGATGCATCGCTGCGCGCGACGATCCTGAAGAACATCTACGACCTGAAAGACAAGCACGGCATTTCGATCCTTTACATCACCCACGACCTGGCCACCGCCTATCACGTGTCCGATTATGTCATCGTGCTGTACCAGGGGCGTATCGCCGAAGCCGGTCCGCCAAAACAGGTGATCGGCGACCCGCAGCACCCCTATACGCAATTGCTGATCGATTCCATTCCCTGGCCCGACGTCAATCGCCCCTGGGGCACTGTGACGGGCGATGCGGACAGCCAACTGAAGCAGTTGCAGGATCATCCGACCATGTTCCGCGGTGTGATCGACGGCTTCTCGCTTTCCACTGCCGCTTGAGGACCGAATGGACCACCAATTTCGCTTCACGGCTGAAAAAATCCGCAAGCGAATTGAGCTTGTTTCGGATCATCGGTTTCGCGAGGCCGTTGCGCTCGAACCATTCCGATATCGCGAACTGGCCGAGCCTACATTTGAGCCGGATTTGGCCACCAACGCCAATGATTGGGAGGAGGTCTCGCCGGGCACCTACTGGGCTGGCGCCGACACCCATTTCACCTTGCGGACCCGGTTCGACCTACCACGGGAGTGGACGAATCCAGCGCTTCATCTGCCACTTGGTTCGCTCGGCGACATCTTCAATCATCCGGAATCGCTGCTCTATGTCGACGGCAAGATCCTGGGGTCAGCAGACCGCCACCACCATACGATTGCATTGGACGGGATTGATCCGGGTCCGCATGAATTGACCCTGCATGGCTGGACCGGATTGG
>JABSRX010000157.1 GCA_013214695.1 Rhizobiaceae bacterium
AAGAATGTCGCCATTGTGCCGGACACCGCCCTTTACGGCACCGACAAGATCTACACTGCTGTAGAAGGCAAACTGGTTGAAAATACGGTTGAGGTGGTTGCCTTTGAGGGCGAGAACGCTCTGGTAGGGTCCGGCCTTGCAAGCGGCGACCAGGTTCTTGTCACCCGCATTACAGAGGTCAGCGAAGGTCTTAATGTGCGCCGCGAAGGCGATGCGCCGCAGCGACCTGCTGGACGACCCACAGGCGATGGCAGCGGGCAAGGCAACCCAACCGCTGCCGCACCGCGCCAGGGGCGCCCGTCGCCCGAAGAACTGGCCCAGATCGCCAGGGCCAACAATATGTCGATGGAAGAGTTCCGGGCATTGCCAGTCCCCAAGCGTCGCGAGCTGATCGGAGCGCATCGCGCATTTGCCGGGGCGACCCAGGCAAACGTCGCGCCCACCAATGCCGCGCCGCGTCAGGGACGCCCGTCGCCTGAAGAACTGGCGCAGGTTGCCAAGGCCAACAATCTGTCGATGGAAGAATTTCGTGCCTTACCTGTCCCCAAAAGACGTGAGCTGATCGGCGCCCACCGCGCTGCGGCACCTGCGCAGTAGGGGTGTAGAGATGGCAACGCGTTCAGCACCTGCAACATCTGGCCTAGTCAGCCTGTTTGTGCGCCATCGCAACGCTGCCAATCTGGTGATGGTTTTGATGATCATATTCGGCGCCCTGGCGCTTGGTCGGATCAACACCCAGTTTTTCCCAAAGATTGAAATTCCCGTTATTTCGGTGAGTGTGACCTGGTCCGGTGCCAGTGCAGAAGACGTCGAATCCAACATTCTGGAAATCATCGAACCCGAGATTCGTTATCTGGATGGCGTCGACCGTGTAACTTCGCGTGCACGGGAAGGAACAGCGTCCATAGGCATTGAATATGAGTCCGGCGTTGACCTGAAAGAAGCCCTTCGCGAGGTTGAGACGGCGGTGAACGCGATCACCACTTTGCCAGAGGATGCCGAAACGCCTTCGGTGCGGCGATCGACCCGTGGTTTTGACCGGGTGGCACGCTTGGCACTGACTGGACCGGTTTCTGAAAAAGCGTTGCGGTTTTATGCAAAGAAAATTCGTGACGACCTGATCGAGCGGGGAATCGACAAGACGATTTTCACGGGTTTGCGAACCCGGGAATTGCAGGTCGATATTCCGGAGCAGGAACTGCGCCGGCTTGATCTGACCGTGGGTGATGTTTCGCGGATCATTGCTTCAAACTCTCGCGATCTGCCTTCAGGGCAGATGGAAGGATCTGTTGAGAAACAACTGAGAACACTGGCCGACGCCGAAGACGCCAAGGGACTTGGTGCGATCGAAGTGCGCAGTTTCGCGAGCGGCGAAAAAGTGCGCCTGCGGGATATCGCTGAGATCACCGACGGATACAAAGACGGCGAACCACGTGGCTTCATCAATGGTCAGCGGGCCATTCAGATCGAGGTCCAGCGTGCAGACAATGCCGACACTTTGCGCACCAACCAGATTTTGAGCGAATACCTCAAGGAGATCGAAGGGGCTTTGCCGGCAGGACTGGAAATCGTCCAGTATGATGTTCGGGCCAATGCTCTGACCGACCGTATTATGCTGCTGGTGACCAATGGTCTCGGCGGTCTTGTCCTGGTGGTAGGCATTCTGTTTGTGTTCTTGAATGCCCGAATTGCCTTTTGGGTTGCCGCCGGTATTCCCGTCGCCATGTTGGCGACGATTGGCATCATGTGGTTGATGGGACAGACCATCAATATGATCTCGCTGTTCGGGCTGATCATGATGCTGGGGATCATTGTTGATGATGCCATTGTGGTCGGCGAACACACGGCGACGCGATTTACCGAGGGCGATGGCCCCTATGAAGCTGCGGAAAATGGTGCTGGCCGAATGGTCATGCCGGTATCGGCGGCGATGATCACGACGATTGCCGCCTTCGCACCGATACTCGTCATTCAGGGCGGCATTGGTCAGATCATGGGCGTTTTGCCGATTGTTGTGATTGCTGTGATCATCGCCAGTCTCATCGAGTGTTTCCTCATCTTGCCTGGCCACCTGGCGCACACCTTGCGTCCGCGCACGGCGCGACGCTGGTCATATTGGCGGCAGTTCACCTTGGCTTTGCTGATTGGTGTGTTTGCTATTTCGGTGGCTGAACCCGGCAAGGGTGGATGGTTCATCGAATTGACAAACGGGCTGCTGGCCTGGATTCGCGGCTATGTGCCAATCCCGCAATTCCCAGGTTCGCCGGAACAGATTGTTGGTTTCATTCAGGCCCAGCGTGAGGGCGTCGCGCTTCCCGTCTTCATCGGTGCTTTGGCGGTCATCGCCTATGTATCTTCAGTTGTGTTGGAAGCCATTCTTTCGCTGTGGTCGCGCTGGCGCAACAAGGGCAGGTCTGAATCGGAACTGGTCACGGATGGTGCATTCCGCCGCGGCTTTGACAAGGCTTTCAACTGGTTCCGTGACCGGCCATTTGATCTGCTCGTGCGGGCCTCGTTTTCGTTCCGCTATTTCACCATTGCGGTTGCTGCCGCGCTGTTCGGTGTTGGCGTCATCGGTATGATCATGGGCGGCAAGGTGGGCTTTGTGTTCTTCCCGTCGGCTGAGGCAGAGAACATCAACGCGCGCCTCGTATTCAATGCTGGTATGCCGGAGGATAAGGCAATTGACGCCATCAACCGCATCAATGCCGCTTTGCTGGAAGCAGAAAAGCAACTGACCGATGGCAAAGAGCAATTGGTTGTCGCGTCCTTCGCCACCTTGGGTCAGGCTGGGCGTTCTACAGGTGACAATGTTGCGAGCATCCGAGTTCAGTTGACAACATCGGAACAGCGCACAGTGCGCACACCGGAAATTACCCGCGCCTGGCGCAGGGCTCTGCCAAAGATCGCTGGTGTGCGTCGGGCAGCAATTTTTGAGTCCCGTGGCGGACCGCCAGGCCGCGACATCGATATTCAACTGCAGGGACCTGACATCGCGGTCTTGAAGGAAGCAGCCACCGCCATCATTCCTCTGGTTCAGGCTGTTGATGGTGTTTCTGGTGTCTCCGACGACCTGCCTTACGGCAAGCCGGAACTCACCATGCAGTTGAAGGAACGTGGTGCGTCGTTGGGCTTCACCATTGAAGATGTTGGACGGCAACTGCGCAATTCGTTCGAAGGCGCCATTCCACGCCGCTTTGCCGATGGCGACGACGAAATCACCATTCGGGTATCCAAAGTCATGCGCAGCAACGGAACGGCCGCCCTGCGCAATTTTGAATTGAAGAGCCCGGCTGGCGATTTTGTACCGCTGTCGGAGGTCGTTGAGATTGCTGAAAGCCAGGGGTTTGCTGCCATTGAGCGTATTGATGGTAAGGCAACGGTTTCGATCACCGCGGACATCGACACGAATGTGAACACAACCGAAAATGCGATTGCCGAACTAGAAGCTTCCAACCTTCAACAGATTGTCGACCGATTTGGCGTCAGTTATCGTTATTCCGGTCGCGATCAGGAACGCCGTGAAGCTTTCGCCGATCTCCAAGTGGGTGCGCTGGCCGCCCTGGCCGTCATTTACATTGTTTTGGCCTGGGTCTTTGCTTCCTACTGGCGTCCGATTGCCGTGATGCTGATCATTCCATTTGGTGTCGTTGGCGCCGTCTATGGGCATTACCTGCTCGACTTAAAGCTCACGATATTGTCGTTTATCGGGCTGCTCGGATTGGCCGGTATTCTGGTCAATGACTCGATTATTTTGGTCAGCCGATTGGATGAACGCATACGAGACGGCGACTCATTGAAGGAAGCTGCTATTGGCGCCAGTCGCGACCGTCTCCGGGCCGTGCTTTTGACGTCGCTGACAACAATTGGTGGCCTGATCCCATTGATGTTCGAAAAAAGCCTGCAAGCCCAATTCCTACTGCCGATGGCGACAACCATGGTCTTTGGTCTTGCCTCTGCGACACTCTTGGTATTGTTCCTCGTCCCTGCCTTTGTCGGCATTGGCGATGATATTTACCGAACACTGGTGGCGCTGTTTGGCAAGAGCCGTCCGCCGTTGAAGAGCGGAACGGTTATTCAGCCAGCCGAGTAGGTTTTTGGCTCAGGTGCGCCAAAAGCGCGGGCTGAGCAGCACCAGCACTGTGAACAATTCCAAACGACCCAAAAGCATAGTTATGGCGAGGATCCACTTAGCGGCGTCGCTGAGATCCTTGTAAGTGCCGGCTGGACCAATGATGGCACCGAGGCCTGGGCCAACGTTGGAAATGGCCGATCCGGCTCCCGAAAGCGCGGTGACAGTGTCGACACCGACAATCGACAATGCCATTGCGGAAACGGCAAAGGTTAAAATGTACAGGAAGAAAAAGCTCATCACTGCGGAAGTGACATCTTCGCTGATGGGACGGCCGTTGAACTTCTGTGTGAAGATACCGTGCGGATAGAGCACACGTGCCAGGTGTTGGCGCACGTTCTGGAACAGCACCTGAAACCGGAAGATCTTGATGCCGCAGGAGGTCGAGCCAGCACATCCGCCGATGAACATAATGAAGAAGAAGAAGGCGATGGCCACAGAACCCCAACCGTCGTAGGCGGTGGTGGAATAGCCCGTACCGGTCAGGATTGATGTCACATTGACGGCGGCAAAACGAAACGCCTCTGCCCCGACACGCACGCCGACGGATTCTTCGATGATCCAGGCAAACAGCACAACGCCTGCCAGCAGCATGAAGAAAGTGCGGACCTGACCGTCACGAAAGAGCGGTGACGTATTGCCCTGGAGAGCTTGAACATACAGCAGGAAGGGCAGGGAGCCGATGATCATGAATACAATGGCGATGGTATCGATGGTCGGGTTGTTGAAATATCCAAGCGACGCGTCGTGATTTGAGAAACCACCGGTGGCAACGGTGGTCATGGCATGAACCACAGCGTCCAGCACGTTCATGCCGGCAAACAGATAGGCCAGCATGCAGATGCCGGTCAGGTTGAGAAAGATCAGGGTGATGAAACCCGAAATCTGCGTGGCGCGCGGCAAGATTTTCTCAGGCGTTTCGAAGGCTTCTACCTTGAACAGCTGCATGCCGCCGATTTGCAGCATGGGCAGGACCGAAACTGCCATGACGATGATACCCAGGCCACCCAGCCATTGTAGAATGCCGCGCCAGAGCAGTGTGCCGGCCGGCAGAGAATCGAGATTAGTGATTACCGTTGCACCAGTGGTTGTTAGCCCGGAAATCGATTCAAAAAATGCATCCGTGTAAGTGGGGACGGCCTCAGACCAATAGATCGGCAATGCCCCAAAGGCCGACAGTGTGATCCAAACCAGCACCGTCATGATGAAAGCTTGCCGGGTCGACAAACCACGACTGGTGCCCCGAGTCGCCAGAAACATCGACAAGCCAATGCCTGAGGTTGTGATGGCGGCCACGCCAAANACCTGCCAGTTGTCATTACCGGAAACAAAATCAACAAATGTCGGTAACAACATCGCGCCGCCCAGCATGGCGAGCAGTACGCCAATCACCAATATGATGGGCGTTGGGTCAAAGGCCGGTCGGCGTTGCACCGCAGCTGGTTCAATCAATGACATGATGGATCAATTTACCACGCGCGGTGTGCTTGGCAGATCCAGCGCGAAGGCCGGAATGTCGATGTCAAAAGTCTCGTTTTGCAGCAACTCCATTGTGTAGTGACCCACCATAAACCCGGAATCGGTCTCCAGTGGGCAGCCGCTGGTATATTCAAAAACCTCTCCTGGATTGATGACCGGCTGTTCACCGACCACCCCAGAACCACGCACGTGTTCGACCTTGCCATTGGCGTCGATGATCTTCCAATAGCGTTCTTTCAACTGAACCGTCTGTTGGCCTTCATTGCGGATCTCGATTGTGTAGGCCCAGACAAATTGATGAGCGTCCGGGTCGGAACGCTCCTCCAGATAGGCCGGATCCACCAAGACGCGGATATCGCGGGTCAGTGCCATATAGCGGCCATCGTCCGAAATTGCCTGTTTGGATGAATCATTGCTCATGGGCTTATGTCCACAATCAGTTCCCTGCCGGGCAACGGACGGGCTGTTTGGTCCTTGCAGTGAAGGCACAACTGCTGCCTTCTGAATGGTTCCATTTGAGCATGACAAGCTCTAGGTTCTGTATAAACCAAATGAGGACATTCATCCAACCATGTTTGACACCCGTGTCAGAGCTGTGATCGATCCGGTCCTGGACAGAGTTGGGCATGGCCTGGCTTCGGCCGGCATCAGTGCCAATGGCGTGACCTGGATCGGGTTTGTTCTTGGGGTGTTTGCAGCCGTCAGCATTGCTGCTGGTCACTTTGGCTTGGGGCTCGCGCTGTTGTTGGCGTCGCGGATCTGTGATGGCTTGGACGGATCTGTTGCCCGGGCGGGCATTGGTCGTGGCAAAACCTCGGATCTCGGCGGGTTCCTGGACATCGTTTTGGATTTCGCCTTTTACGGGATGATTCCGTTTGCCTTTATTTTGGCTGACCCGGCCGCCAATGCCGTCGCAGGCGGGGTGCTCCTGCTGGTGTTCTACGCCAATGGCGCCAGCTTTCTCACCTATGCCTTGATGGTCGAAAAACGCGGTCTTGATGGCCATGATCGGGGCAGCAAAAGCTTGGTCTACACGACCGGGTTGGCCGAGGGTACTGAAACCATTGTCGTGTTCGTGGCCTTCTGCCTGTTCCCCGATTGGTTCAGCACAATTGCCTATGTCTTTGCTGGGATCGTGGTCATCACAACGGTCACCCGGATCGTTCTTGCCTATCAGGTTTTTGGTGCAGACCTTCTCGACGAGGATAACTGAATACGAATTTCAGTGCTTCGACTTGCCGGCCAAATCGTCGATAATGGGGCAGTCGGGGCGCCCGTCGCCATGACAGTTTTCTGAAAGCGTCGCCAGCGTCTGGCGCAGAGCTTTAAGTTCACTGATCTTGCGATCCACTTCGGCAATCTTGTCCTGGGCAATGGATTTGACATCGGCACTGGCGCGACGGTCATCTTCATAAAGCGACAACAGCAGACGGCATTCCTCAATACTGAAACCAAGACTGCGAGAGCGCTGCAAGAACCGCAGGCGATGAATGTCGTTGTCGGAATAGTCGCGATAGCCATTATTGGCGCGGCTGGGCTTGATCAGATCGATGTCTTCGTAATATCGGATGGTCTTCGGCGGCAGTCCCGATTTTTCTGAAGCCAATCCGATATTCATCTGGAACCCCTTTAGAACGGCAGTTTCATGCCCGGAGGAATGGGCAAGCCGGCGGTCAGTTCGGCTGTTTTCTCGCGTGCCATTTCTTCGGCCCTTGCCTTGGCTGCATTGTGGGCGGCGATGATCAGGTCTTCAAGGATTTCCTCTTCCCCTTCCTTGAGGAGTGACGGATCGATGGTCAGCCCCTTCATCAGTCCTTTGCCGGTCAAAGTCACGGTGACCATACCACCGGCGCTCATGCCCTCGGCTTCCAGTTCTTCAAGCTCGTTCTGCATGTCTTCCATTTTGGACTGTAGTTCCTTGACCTTGCCCATCATGCCCATCAGGTCTTTCATCGTGTTACTTCCTTATTTGAAATAGTCGTCGAGCCCACCAGCGCCGGGGTCGTCCCGGTCGCCGTCGGGTGAATTGTTGTCGTCATCACCAGCCTCAAAATCGTCTGGATTATCCAAGGCGGCATCCTGTGCCGATTCCAGATCAAGCCCATCGCCTTCCTCCAGGCCAGGAAAGCGCACATCCAGGATCTTGCTTTTGGGGAAGGTTTTGAGAACGGCGGCGACAACTGGGTTGTTTTCTGCCTGGGCGAAATGGCGTTCGCGCGTTTCAATCTCGACTTCCTTGAGCGTTGCGTTGCCTTGATCCTCGCTGGCGATTATTTCCCACTGCTCGCCAGTCCACTGGCGTAAACGGTCGTCCAGGATCTGTGCCATGTCCATCGGTGCATTGCCGACGGGATGATACTCAATGCGTCGATTGGCGAAGGAGATTTCACTGAAATTGTTGCGCAGCAACAGTTTGAAACGAATGTCCCGCTTCTTTTCGGCNACTGCGAGCAGGTCGTTGAACGTGTTGATTGTTTCAAATTCGGGCGCAGGTTTTTCCTGAGGCGCAGCGACCGCAGGCGGCGCTTGGGGTGGAGTATCGGGCACCGGAACCAATGTCGGAACCGGCCGTTCAGCGGTTTTTGCAGTTGTTGATCCTATGGCGGAAGGTTCGTGGTCCACCACCAGCGTAGGGCCATTGGCTGTCCTGCGCATGGTGGCACCGCCACCTGTGGGGCCTGTGGCCTGTTCAAGTGCGCCNGGAGCTTGTGCTGTACCACCGCCGCCATTGGAGCCAGTACTGGAAACAGTACTGCCGCCACTGCTGCTGTTACCACCGCCGCTGCCGCCACCCGGCGACAGGGATTTGATGATCTCATCGGGGGTTGGCAGGTCGGCCGCGTGGGTTAGTCGAACCAGCACCATGTCTGCGGCAGCCAGCGGGCGTGGGGATGATTGAACCTCCGCGATGCCCTTCAGCAGCATCTGCCATGTGCGACCGAGAATGCGCGGGCTTAGCTGTTCGGCAAAAGCCTTGCCGCGCGTCTTTTCATCTTCGGAGAGGGAAGGGTCGTTCAGGGCAGTTTCGACATAGCGAACACGAGTCACGAAATGAACGAATTCGGCGAGATCGGTCAGCACAGATGCCGGATCGGCGCCGACATCATATTGATCCTTTATTTCCTGCAATGCGCCGGAGATGTCACCTTTCATAACATGTTCAAAGAGATCGATGACGCGGGCTCGGTCGGCCAGGCCCAGCATGGCCCTGATTTCATCGGCCTGTACTGAATTGTCAGTGCCTGCGCTGCCGGCTGCGTGAGCAATTGCCTGGTCAAGCAGGGAAAGGGCGTCGCGCACCGAGCCTTCGGCGGCACGCGCGATCATCGCCAGCGCCGTATCATCTGCGCCAACGCCTTCCTTTGTGGTAATTTTCTTGAGAAAATCGGTCAGCTCTCCCGCCTCAATGCGACGCAGGTCAAAGCGTTGGCAGCGTGACAGGACAGTGATCGGGACCTTGCGAATTTCGGTTGTCGCGAAGATGAACTTCACGTGTTCCGGTGGCTCCTCAAGGGTTTTCAACAGCCCATTGAAGGCCGCTGTCGACAGCATATGCACTTCATCGATGATGTAGACCTTGTAGCGGGCCTGGCTGGGTTTGTAGCGCACGCTCGCGATGATTTCGCGAATGTCGCCAATACCCGTATGCGAAGCCGCGTCCATCTCGATCACGTCGACATGATTGCCTTCCATGATCGACGCACAGTGATGACCAGGATCTGCCAGATCCAAGGTTGGTTGCTTGGCAGCATCCGATTCATAATTCAGTGCACGTGCCAGAATACGGGCGGTCGTTGTTTTGCCGACCCCTCGAACGCCGGTCAGCATATAGGCTTGGGCAATTCGGTTGGTGGCGAAGGCGTTGGTCAGCGTTCGCACCATCGGCTCCTGGCCGATCAGGTCGTCAAAGCTAGAAGGGCGATATTTGCGGGCGAGGACGCGATATTCGCTATCTGCGGTAGTATCACTCATTCCGCCCTGCAGAAGCTCCAAGTGCTGTGTTTATCAGGTGTCCCATCCGACCGATCAAAGCGGATTGATCGGATCAATTGCCCGCGGGGCTTGGGTGGAAGACTGGCTTAGCGTGACCCGATCCGGAATCTCGTTGGGGCTGCTTCGTTCCCGACCTGACCCGATTGGCGAGTGGATCGTCCACAAACCAGCCTTCCAAGGATAACATATCATGTGTGTGCCCCCCAATTGCAAGTGCGAAATGGCGGTTCTGATGTTAGACTGTGGGTATGAGTGGTGTTGAGAATTCGTGGCAACTTGATTCGCGCCTGGCAAACGACACGTTGCCGGTGTTTGACAATGGTGGGGTGACAATTCTGCTGATGAACGATCGCCGTTGGCCCTGGCTGATCCTGGTGCCGAAGGTGACGGGGGCCCAGGAATTACATGACCTGGGATCTGAAATCGGGCCTGTCGTGATGGATATTGCCATCTCAACTGGTGAAAAGCTGAAGGCGATGACCGCCTGCGAAAAGATCAACATCGCGGCCATCGGCAATATGGTGCGCCAGTTGCATATTCATGTGATTGCGCGCAATGAGGGGGACGAAAACTGGCCAGGACCTGTCTGGGGATACGGTTCAGCCGAACCCTATTCAGAGGCTGAAGCCAACGAAATGATTGTCAAATTGAAAGAACACCTGTTTGACCCGTCCCTTTCTTGATCCAAATTTTGAGCCACCTGAAACAAGCGCAAAGCTTGCCTATTCCGGGGGCAGACTTAACCGTATGTCGGAAGACCGCTCGGAGACCTGCGTCGCCGATGCATTGGCCAATCCGGCGTCGAATATCATGGGCTTCGCGCGGGGTCGCCTATTGATTTCGTTTGCCGATGCGACGCCGCGCGGCAGTTTTAAGCTAAATGAGCTGGAACCGTTTGAACCAAAACTGGATCAGGCGATCCTGTTGGGTAGCACAGATGGGGTGGATCATTTGGCCGTCCCACTGACGATCAATCCTGATGAAGAGGATTTCGAGCTGCCGGAGCCGTTCAAGGCCATCGACTACCGCTCGCTTGCCCGTCAGACGCTGTTGCCACACAACGAATTGGGCAACGCGGCTTATGGTGGTGCCATGCTGGCCTGGCATGCGGGGAACCGTTTTTGCTCCAGTTGCGGAAGTGCCAGCGAATTGCGCGCTGGCGGTGCCAAGCGTGTCTGCCCAAATTGCGGAAAGGAACATTTTCCCCGCACGGATCCCGTGGTGATCATGCTGACCGTCGATGGCGATCGTTGTCTGCTGGGCCGCTCGCATCACTTCTTACCTGGCATGTATTCTGCGCTTGCCGGATTTGTTGAGCCCGGAGAAACGATTGAGTCGGCGGTGAGACGGGAGACGTTTGAAGAAAGCGGCATTCGTGTCGGCAAGGTGACCTATCATGCGACCCAACCCTGGCCGT
>JABSRX010000016.1 GCA_013214695.1 Rhizobiaceae bacterium
ACCCCCGGGCGCCGCACCTGGTGCCGGGTGGATCGTCGGGCGGCAGCGCGGCGGCGGTCGCGGCTGGCTTTTGCCCCGCGGCCCTCGGCTCCGACACCGGCGGCTCGGTGCGGGCACCCGCTTCCTATTGTGGTTTGATTGGCCTGCGGGCCACCCATGGGCGCATTTCCCTGGACCGCACCATGCCACTGGCGCCGAGCTTCGATGTGTTTGGCTGGTTTGCCAAGGATGCAGAGACTTACGCCAAAGTCGGCGATGTGGTGCTCGACGACGACGAAGACCAAACACCGCTCACCCGTCTGATCGCCAGTCCTGAACTGGATTCCATGCTGCTGGGCGATGCGGACTATATCGCCTATGCCAAGGCGGCCGAACGGGTTGAAAAACACTTCGATACGGAACGCGACTTTTCTGAGCTGCCGTTTGACTTGACTGACGCCTATTGGGCCTTTCGCAAGTGTCAGGCCTATGATGCATGGCAGGCACTAGGCCCGTGGATCACCAAAAACAAGCCGGATCTCGGCCCTGGCATCAAGGAGCGCTTCGAGTTTGGCGAAGCCGTCACCAAAGACGAATTTGAAGAAGCCAGCGGTCAGCGGCTCAATGTGCGTGTCAAGCTGGAGGAATGGATCGGCAAAGACGGACTGCTGGTGCTGCCGACAGTGCCCAGCTGCGCGCCGCTGAAAAGCGAGAGCGAGGAGACCCTGCAGGCGTTTCGGGAACAGGCAATCATGCTGCTGTGCCTGTCTGGCAACAGCGGGTTGCCCCAGATCACCTTGCCTTTGGCGGAGGTCTATGGTGCGCCTCTGGGTTTGAGCCTTATTGGCCCGCGCGGCAGCGACAAACGACTGATCCAGATCGCCAAAGACATATTGGGATGATCCGGCCGCAATATCACGGGCGGCATACGCCGGACGGATTTCTGGTTTGGGATGTCCGCAAATTGCTGCAACAGGTTGCCGATCTTCCCGTGGTCGAAGTGGAACTGGAAAGCATTGCCGAGCTGGACGAGAACTGGTGGTACCAGGGCGCGGAGGATGTTCCCAGCGGCCGCAGCATTGCCGAGCACTACAAGCTGATGCAGGCGGTCGATCTGACCTATCCGATACTGCTCTGTGCTGACGGTCGGCTGATGGACGGCATGCACCGGCTGCTCAGGGCTTATTGCGAAGGTCGCTCGACCATTCTGGCGCGGCGTTTGGAACGCACCCCGCCGCCGGATTTCGTCAATGTGGATCTGGCCGACTTGCCCTACGACGCCTAAAGCTCGATGGGCTCTCCGTGGGGCGTGCGCGCCGCCGCCGCGTGCCAGGCTTTCTCGCGGTCCTCGATGTCCTGCAGTGACGTCAGCTGTTTCGCCGCGACCAGATTTTCCAGGGCGACCAACCAATGACGGTAGTAGCTGCGCTCTTCGCCGCTATGGATTTCAGCCGACAGGCTGGCGGCCCATTCGTCCCAGCCGAACAGTCCCTTGTCATAGAGGCTGACAGTCAGCGCGAAAGCCTGAGCTTCCCAGGGTTCGCTGAAAACCGGCTCCTCTCCATCCAGCACCATATCGGGCAAAAGACGCAGGTCTGGTCGGCTCTCAGGCTTGGACAAGATGCGGCTCCCACAGGTCGAGGGTCACGACATCATTGGGGTTCTTGTCGGGTCCCCACAATTCCTGTGCGGTGAATTCCACCTGATACAGCCACTGCGGATCCGGACCACGATCATTGCCCGAACTGTCGGGGAAAACGTGAAAGCCGAGGACCTTCGTCACCCGGCCGATATGGCCGCGGGCATAGCGGGGCAGGCGGGTGTGACCTTCCGGGTGCTGGTTGATGGTCTTCACCTGCTGGCCAATTTCGAACGCGGCGGGGCGCTCTTCGGGACGGTCGGCGGCACCGGCAAGGGAATGCAGGCCATCCCACACAGCTTCGGGCTTCAACGTTCCACGCACTTCGATTGGCGGCAGTGAGAGCTTGCCGGATTTCAGCTCGTCAGCCGTCAGCATGTCGCGGGACAACAACAGTTTCTGCACGCCCTCCAGCCAGATGTGATAATAGGGGAAGCTCAGATAGTCGGCCGGTGGCAGGCTTTCCCGTGCCAGCCGGGATTGATCGATATTCCACTGGCCGCAGGCGCCGAGCGCCACCACCATGCCCATGACCCGGCTTTCCCAGTCGGCATGGAAGTGCGGTTCGTTTTCTTCTTCGACAACCGGGCCAAAGCCCTGCATGCCGCCCAGATCAGCTCCGCCGTTCATTGGGGATTGTCCGCAAAAGCTGTTCCGATCATCGAATTGCGCGACACCAATTCAGCCAGTTGATCGGCGCTCATGCCATCGGTGCCGTCTGGGCGCTGAGGGATCACCAGATAGCGCACTTCCGCGGTTGAATCATGCACCTCAACGCGGGTTGTTTCCGGCAGTTCCAGCGAGAAATCAGCCAGCACGCCGCGCGGATCGATGACGGCCCGTGAGCGGAACGGCGGTGATTTGTACCAAGTCGGGGGCAGGCCCAGAACCGACCAGGGATAGCAGGAGCACAGGGTGCACACGACGAGATGGTGCACCTCATCATCGTTGAAGACGGCAACCATGTGCTCGCCCTGGCGCGACGTATAGCCCAACGAATGAATTGCCGCGGTGGCGTCTTCGCGCAACCAGTCGGCGAATTCAGGTTCTGTCCACGCCTTGGCAATGACATGGGCGCCATTCTTGGGTCCGATCCTGTTTTCATAGATATCGACCAACTCGTCGATGGCCGCGCTCTCGACATAGCCTTTTTCAACCAACAGGCTTTCAAGCGCTTTGACACGGGCATCCATCTCGTGCAGGTGCGACATGTCTCCATGGTGGTGATGATGATCGTCACTCATTCTGCGGCCTCCACGATACCCTTTTTGTCGGCCAAATAGCGCCGGGTCGCGTCACCAAAGGCACTCAGGATGGCGTTGGACGCGCTGTCGCTTGAGGCCCAATATTCGGGATGCCACTGGACGCCAACGACAAACCCTGGCGCACCCGAAATGGTCACGGCCTCGACCGTGCCGTCTTCCGAAGTCGCTTCGACGACCACCCGTTCACCGAGCCGGTTGAGAGCCTGCGTATGCAGCGAATTGACTGGTACTGATCCATCAACGATCTGATCTTTCAGAATCTCGGCGATGCAGGAGCCCGGTTTGATCTTCAATCCGTGGGCCAGGGCGAAGCGCTCATCCATCGTGCCGGTCCAGGGATATCCATGGCCCTCGATCTGACGGTGCTTCTGGAAGTTGGCCGTATTGCTGCCGCCGAAGGCAACGTTCAATTCCTGAATACCGCGACAGATGGCAAGCACCGGAACGCCCCGCTCAACGGCAGCGCGGATCAGGGGAAGGGTCGTCGCATCACGGGCGGGATCGAAGGGTTCATGGTCTTGGGTGACCGCCTCGTTGAAATGAGAGGGATGCACATTGCTGCGCGAACCGGTGACCAACAAGCCGTCGATGCGATCCAGGAGCGTGTCCAGCTCCAGCTTATCGGCAAGGCTGGGCACGATGACCGGCATCACGCCCGCCACCTGCACGGCAGCGTCCACATAAGGGGCCGGCGTTGCATGCCACATATAGGGTTCGACTTCTTTGTAATCGGATGTGATGGCGACAAAAGGAATTGTCATCGAGCAAAGTCCAAATCAGAGCCTGTGCGCCCATGGCGCGTTGAGCGCCAATATAGGAGCGTCATCGCAATTTGTGAAATGTCAAATTGCAACAAACCTGAGAACTTGGGCTGCGCCTTCAGGTCAGGCCCAGTTCAGCGGCAATTCTGGTCAGGCCGGCAGCGTTGCCACCACCTGTCTTCTGGCGAATGGCGCTGCGATGGCTTTCCACGGTGCGCACCGAGATGTCCAGTTCTCCAGCGATCTGCTTGTTCAATTTGCCGGCCGCAATGGCTGCCAAGATTTCGCGTTCGCGATCAGTGAGATTGTACGGGTCAGCACCATTGTTTTCGATGTCGAGCGAATGCGCCAGGCTCTCGCTGACATAGAAGTCACCCTTGGCAGCAATTTTGATCGCCTTGGTCATCTCGTCTTGAGACACGTCCTTCAGCAGATAGCCATTGGTGCCCAAAGCAACGGCCCGCCGCACATATTCCGAGTTATCGTAGAGCGACAGGATCAGAATATTGCAAGGCAATTCGCGGGCGCGGATTTCTTCAGCGGCATCGAGCCCATTCATATTCGGCATATTTATGTCGAGCATCACCAGATCCGGCTGCAGCTGCTCAACCAGTGTCACAGCCTCGAGACCATCGCCGGCTTCGCCGATGATCTCGACGCCGGATTCAGATTCCAGCCGGGCGCGAATGCCGTCGCGCACCAGTTCGTGGTCGTCGACAATCAACAGTCTGACCGGGGTGTCAGGCTGCTCGGGGCTTGCCGGGTCCTGCATTGTCATTTTGTGCTTTCAACCATTCTGCATTGATCGGAACGCGGGCCTCAACAACCAGCCCGCCGTGTTTGGAACTTCTGATATCGAGTTGGCCCTGGAAGGCATCCATGCGTTCACGCATGTTGCGCAGCCCCATGCCTTGTGAGGCCTGGCCCGAGCGCTTGAGAAGGATGTCGCCGCGCAGCTTGCCATCATCTTCAATCGTCAAAATGACGCTGTGACTGTTGTGGCGCAGCGTGATCCAGACATTTTCCGCCTGGGCGTGTTTGGCGATATTGGTCAGCGCCTCCTGGGCGACGCGATAAAGCGCCGTCTGGACTTTTGAGGAAACCCGGTTCTCCAGACGCACCACATTGGACACCACTTTGACCCCGGAGCTCTCGCCAAACTCCCGGCCAAGACTGGCGATGGCGGCGGCGAGACCGATATCGTCCAGGACCGAAGGGCGCAGCGCCATGGAAATGCGCCGCACTTCGGCAATGGCATTTTCAATGGTGGCCATCGACTTGGCCAGCGCGGATTTGGCGGTCGCCGTTTTGCCGACATTGGCCATCGCGGAATCCAAACCGTAGCGGGCGGAGACCAGCATCTGCGAAATACCGTCATGCAGTTCCTTGGAGACGCGCTTGCGTTCGTCTTCCTGGACCTCAACAATCCTGTGAGTCAGGTCCTTCAAACGCTCATTGGCAAAGCGCTGTTCCGACAACCGAATGGCCCAGGTGAACAGTGCAGCGAGCAAAACACCTGCGGCAAATAGCATCAGAAGCACCGAGCTCGTCTGATTGATTGATGAGCGTAGGCTCTGCCGCATAGCGGCAATTTCGGCCTCAACGTCGTCGGTATAGAGGCCGGTACCGATCATCCATTTCCATTTATCGAGAAAAACCGCGTGCCCGACTTTGTTGGCCAATTCGCCCGTCGACGGCTTGTTCCACACATAGGTATGAAAGCCACCGCCATTCTTGGCGACGTTGATCAGGTTGCGGATCACGTAGTCGCCATTCGGGTCCTGCAGATCCCACCAGTTCTTGCCGACCAGTTCCGGCAGCTTCGGATGAACGATATTTTTGCCTGTTTCATCATACACAAAAAAGTAGCCATCCTCACCGAAGGCCATGTCATGTAACATTTTTTTCGCCCGTTCCTGAGCCACGTGCTCCGGCAAGGCAGTGTCTTCGTACAGGCCGCGAATGGCGTTCAGCGCCAGTTGGTTCATCTTTTCCAACTCAGCACGGCGGGCCGCCATGGTGCGGCTTTCGACTTCGGCGATCTGGGTTTGGGCCAATGTTTGCGACTGATTGCTGATCGCCCAATAGGATGCGAGCGAGATCAAAATCACGGGAAGAACAGCAACAGCAAGAAGTTTGGTCTTGAAGTTCAACGCCAATTCCTCTGTAAATCTATCCTGTGCAACTCGGTGGTTGGATCTTAACCACCGGGGACGGTTCGTGCACCTCAGTAGAAGTACCCAATTGTAAGGAACTCTACGACATGGTGTA
Organism: Rhizobiaceae bacterium; assembly: GCA_013214695.1. Classification (GTDB taxonomy): domain Bacteria; phylum Pseudomonadota; class Alphaproteobacteria; order Rhizobiales; family Rhizobiaceae; genus Pseudahrensia. Next base: position 5,916 of record JABSRX010000016.1, read on the forward strand.
AGGGAGTTGTAGCATAACCACTTTTTCTGGACAGTCCGCCTGTCTGGAAGTTTCTCGTGAACGAAATGGGAGGATAAAAATCCATGGATAGACGTTCATTTATCAAAAAAGCCGGTGTCGCCGGTACAGTAGGCGCCGCTGCTCTGGCAACGCCTGCTCTGTCACAGGGCATCAAGGAAATGACCATCGTGTCAACTTGGCCACGGGACTTCCCAGGTCTGGGTATTTCCGCTCAGCGTCTGGCTGCTCGCATCACCGAGCTGTCCGAAGGCAAGCTGACAACCAAGTATTTCGCCGCCGGTGAGCGCGTTGCTCCATTCGACTCGTTCGACGAAGTCCGTAACGGCAACTCCAACGCTTATATCGCTGCTGACTACTACTGGAAGGGTAAGCACCCTGGCTTCGCTTACTACACCTCTGTTCCTTTCGGCATGACCACTCCTGAGTGGAACGCCTGGATCAAGTTCAAGGGCGGTCAGGAACTGTGGGACGAGCTGTCCGCAGAATTCGGCCTGAAGGCTCTGACCTGCGGTGGTACTGGCGCCCAGGCCGGTGGTTGGTTCAACAAAGAAATCAACTCCGCTGAAGACCTGAAAGGTCTGAAAATGCGTATTCCAGGCCTCGGCGGTGACGTCATGGCGAAACTGGGCGCATCTCCTGTGTCTCTGCCAGGTGGCCAGATCTACGAAAACCTCGTATCCGGTTCCATCGACGCGACAGAATGGGTTGGTCCTTTCAACGACTACTTCATGAAGTTCTACGAAGCCGCCAAGTTCTACTACACAGCTGGCATGCACGAGCCAGGTGGTGGTCTTGCATTCGGCATGAACAAAGCTTGGTGGGATGGCCTGTCCAAGTGGGAGCAGGCAGTTATCACTGCTGCTTGTATGGAAGAAAACGCAGCTCAGCCTGAAGAAGCTATCGCCAAGAACGGTGAATATCTCTCCAAAATGGTTGCTGAAAACGGCGTTCAGACTCGTGAATTCAACGACGACGTCTGGGATGCATTCGGTGAAGCTGCCGCTGAAGTGTTCGAAGAAACACGCGCACACTCTGACCTGGCTGCCCGCATCGACGACAGCTACCAGAGCTCCATGCGTGAAATCGCCGGTTGGCGCGCCAAGGCGGAAATCGCCTATGTTGGACAGCGCAACCGCGTGCTGGACATCTAATCCAGCCGATAATGACGCGAATAAGAGAACGGGGCTTCGGTCCCGTTCTTCTTATAAGTGCAGCTGAATAGGAGCTGTACCTATAAGAAGATCACCGGTTCGCCGGTTTCTTATTTCCTGGAAGTGTTGGGAGGCACGGGGGACGTTATGAGTATGAGCGGCGCAACCGAAATCGCTTCGCGCGACAAGCTGAAATTTGTGACACGGGCATTTGGATGGGCAGTATTGGCCCATTTTGTCGTTTGGATGGTGAGCAATGTCCTCACCCATTCGTTCGGTTGGCCCGGCGTTGCTGCCATTTTCGCGGGCGAAGGGTCGGCTCTGTCCTTTGTGCAGTTGATCGCCTACATCGTTTGCGTGGCCTACGCGATCCATTGGGTCTGGCGCACTGAGGACGTCAGCCTGCGTCAGGATGCAGCCCGGATCGCCGATTTCAACATCATGCTGGTGCGCTGGGCGTTCTTCGCCGTGTTGTTCATCGGTCTGGCCGACATGGTCATCTCCTTCCTGCGTGTTGAGGGTCTGCTGGAATACGTGGTCGGCAAGGAAATGACCACGGCGCTTGGGCGCTCTGCCTTCCGCGGTCCGTGGGTCCATGTGCCAATGATGATTTTGGCCATCTATTTCGGCATTCGCTCCAAGTCGCTGGGCTTCCACTGGCTGGCACTGCTGATCGTTGTGGCTGAGCTGGCCATCGTGATCACCCGCTTCATCTTTTCCTACGAGCAGGCCTTCATGGGCGACCTGGTGCGCTTCTGGTATGCCGCCCTGTTCCTATTCGCCTCGGCCTACACGCTGCATGAGGAAGGCCACGTGCGGGTGGATGTTTTCTATGCCGGCATGAAGGGCACGACCAAGGGCTTCATCAACGCATTCTGCTCGATCGCCTTCGGCATCGTTCTGTGCTGGACCATCCTGATCGTCTGCCTCGATGGCCAGGGATCGCCGGTCTATGGCTCGATTGCCAATTTCGAGGTCTCGCAGTCCGGTTACGGCATGTATGTGAAATACCTGCTGGCCTCCTTCCTGGTGGTCTTTGCGGTGACCATGCTCATTCAATTTGTCAGCTACCTGATGGAATCGGTGGCAGATTTTCGCGACGAACCCGGCACACGGCTCAACCGTGAAGCCGTCGCGCACTAGTCGGTCAGGGGAGCTTAGACATGGAACTGGTATTTCTCGCCCTTCTGGTGCTGTTGATGGCAGTCGCACTCGGCTCCGGATATCCGGTGGCCTTCGCCCTGCCTGGTTCAGCGATTTTGAGTATTGCTGCTGCATCTCTGTGCGGCTGGCTGTTTGCCGGTGATCCCGGGGCATATTTCGCCCAGGGTGACGGTGGACAATGGCTCTCGGCCGGGGTTTTGAACCTTCGAGGGGTCTATTGGGAGGTGGAGCGAGATACGCTGATCGCCATCCCGCTGTTTATTTTCATGGGCATCATGCTGCAGCGTTCGAAGATCGCTGAAGATCTGTTGATCACCATGGCGCAGCTGTTCGGCCCGGTTCCGGGTGGTCTCGGCATCTCTGTGGTTTTCGTGGGTGCGTTGCTCGCTGCAACGACCGGTATCGTGGGTGCAACCGTTGTTGCCATGGGTCTGATCTCCCTGCCGGCGATGCTGCGCAACAACTATTCCAAGCCTTTGGCCACCGGTACGATCGCCGCCTCAGGTACGCTGGGCCAGATCATCCCACCGTCGATCGTATTGATCATTCTGGCCGACCAGTTGGCTTCTGCCACCGATCAGGCGTCGACCATTCGCAAGACCCTGCACAAGGAAACAACCGGCGAATTGTCCATGCCATCGGCCTTTGATGTGACGTCCACATCCGCCGGTGAGATGTTCCTTGGTGCGCTGGTTCCCGGCCTGGTTCTGGTCGGGCTCTACATGCTCTACATTCTCATCTACGCGATGATCCGCCCCAATGTTGCGCCGCCCGTGCGCAGCGGCAAATCACTTGACGCTGAGTTCTTCTTCCAGCTGGGTCTGGCCCTTGTGCCGCCGCTGGCGCTGATCTTCCTCGTACTGGGTTCGATCATTTCCGGTGTTGCCACCGTGAACCAGGCAGGTGCCATCGGTGCTGCCGGTGCGCTGTTGATGTCGGGGTATCGATTAACGCAGGGCCAGAAGGGCGCGTTCACACCGGCGCTGATGGCGCTTGGAGCGTTGCTGGTCATCGGCCTGATCGTTGCCAATTTCAATCTCAACATCAAACTGATCTCCAGCACATCGGAAGCCATTGCTATTGCTGCGGCGGCGCTTGCTACGCTGGTCCTGTTGATCGCGCTCGGCTGGAGCGCCATGCGGGCTTACAAGATTGAGGACACGCTGGGTGGCGTGATGATCGAGACCGCGAAAGCAACGTCGCTGGTCTTCATCATTCTGCTGGGTGCTGCGATGCTGACCGCCGCGTTCCGCGCCTTTGGTGGTGAGGAACTGGTGAAGCACTTCCTGGAAGGCATTCCAGGCGGCTTCTGGGCGAAGTTCATCACCGTTATGGCGGTGATCTTCATCCTCGGCTTCTTCCTCGACTTCATCGAGATCGCCGTTGTTGTGGTGCCGATTGTTGCGCCGATCCTGCTGGCTGACCCATCGGCCAACATCACCGCCGTATGGCTCGGTGTTATGATCGGTCTGAACATCCAGACATCGTTCCTGACGCCTCCATTTGGATTTGCGCTGTTCTACCTGCGCGGTGTTGCGCCGGCGGTGGTCAAGACCATCGAGATGTACAAGGGCGTCATCGCCTTCATCCTGCTGCAACTGGCGGCGCTGTTCATCGTGGCGAACTATCCGCCACTGGTGAACTATCTGCCAAACCGCGTGTCGTTCCTGTCGGAAACCGCTCCGCCACCGCGTAACCCACGCATTCAGTATTGCGTTGAAGAATACATTCACAGCGCCATGACCACGGGCAGCAGCGAAGTCGACCGTGCTGTCGAACGCGCCCGCGGCCTCGATGCCAGCTTCCTGCCGAAGAATGTATCGAAGGATTTGTTGGCCAGCTTTGATGCGGTCGGTAAATCCCGTCAGCTGTTGATCGATGCAAAAGCAGCCGAAGCCGCTGTAGCTGCAGCGGCTGTCGACTACCGTCCGATCCACAGCGAGGTGCGCGCTCTGCAGCGTGATGCACGGGTGTTTGACGCGCAGATCGCGGAGTGGGAGACGGCCGTTTCCCGTCTGCGTGGCGAAGAAAACGCTGCCGCTCGCAAGGTGTTTGAAGACCGTATCGCAGCAGCCGAAAAGAGCCGGGATGAGCTTCTGGCTCAGGTGCCGGACACCTGGGAAGCCACTCAGGCTGAATTTGCCAAGTTGACCAAAGAAGAAGCGAAAATCCGCACCCAGTTCCGTCGTACGGCGGATGGGGCCTACCAGGGTGTTGAAACACTTTCCAACACGCTGAACGGATCTGAAGCCTATCTGGCACTGGGTTCGCGCTTCGCTGAGATGCGCGACACCGTCGAAAACGGTGACCCGACGCAGACCCATGAAATCATCAATGAATTCTCCAAAGAGTTCTCGATGGAAGGGGCTTCGAAGGTCAAATCCGGTCTCGGCAAGGTGCGTCGCGCCCTGAAGCGCAAGACACCTGATGTCGAGAAGGCGTTGAAAGAGTTCGATCGTGCGGTGAAAGAGTACGACAAGCAGGTCGAATGGCGCACAGCCGCACAGGGTGATTTCACCACCGGTGTTGCGACCTATCTCGATGCGCTGCGCGGCACGGTTGGCATGCGCCAGCAGCCGAAGATGACCCGCGATCAGGGCCTGTTCATCGCGTCCTGTCAGTCTGGCCACCGCGATATTTCGCTGAACTTCTAAGTCGGCCTCCTTTTGCGCCCCTTGGGTGGGGCGCAAAAGGGCGATAAGAGACTCCGATGACCGGTGTCTTACGCAAACTCGTCGACCTCATGCATGGGCTGATAGCCGCCCTGGGCAAGCTCAGCGGCTGGCTGTTGCTGGCCCTCGTGGTGGTGCAGTTTGTTGTCGTGCTGGCACGCTATCTTCTGGCGGTGAATTTTCTTTGGCTGCAGGAACTGACGCTTTATCTGCACGCATCGACATTCATGCTCGCCGCTGCCTGGAGCCTCTGTGCCAACAAGCACGTGCGCATCGACATTCTGCGCGAACGCAGCAGCGACGCGACGAACCGAAACATTGATGCTGTGGGAACGGTTTTCTTGCTGATCCCGATGATGTTGGTGATCGGTTGGACCTCGCTGCCCTATGTTGCTCAAAGCTGGTCAATTCTGGAGGGCTCAACAGAAGTATCCGGCCTGCCCGGGATCTTCCTGCTCAAGACTTTGCTGCCGATTTTTGCCTGCCTGATGCTGATGGCCGGCCTTGTTCGGCTAGTGCGCCGAAGCGGGAGGTCGACGTGAGCCTCGACATCCTGTTCCTCATCGTGCTTTTCGGCACATTGATGCTCGGCTATCCCGTGGCGCTGACCCTGGGGGGCGTCTCCATCCTTTTTGCCCTTGTTGGGTCGATGATGGGGGCCTTCGATCTGGCCCTGTTGCTCACATTGCCGTCGCGCTTGTTTGGCGTGTTGACCAATTCGGTATTGGTGTCGATTCCGCTATTCGTGTTCATGGGACTGGTACTCGAACGCTCCAATATCGCACGCGATATGCTCGATGCGGCGGCGCGCCTGTTTGCCAATCTCAGGGGCGGGCTGCCGATATCGGTGATGTTCGTCGGCGCGGTAATGGCTGCATCGACCGGCATTGTGGGTGCCAGTGTCGTCACACTCGGTCTGCTGGCTCTACCGGGCCTGTTGCGCAACGCAGTGCCGCCCCAATTGGCCGGTGGCACTGTTGCAGCGGCCGGCACGTTGGGCCAGATCATCCCGCCCTCGATTGTGCTGATCGTGCTGGGGGACCAGATGTCAAATGCCTGGCAGAAGATGCAGTTGGATGCCGGGGAGTTTGCACCGGAGACCGTATCCGTGGCCGACCTGTTTGCCGGAACGCTGCTGCCGGGCCTGCTGATCGTGGTCTTGTTCATCGTCTACCTGTTGTGGAAGTCACCAGCGGCCGATGGCTCAGACGCGGTCACGCAAGACGCCCCTGACGCGAGCGATATGCGCCATCCGTTGCTCGCATTCCTGCCGCCGGTATTGCTGATCTTCGCGGTCCTGGGCAGCATTTTGATTGGTCTCGCCACCCCGTCGGAGGCGGCAGCGATCGGCGCAGTTGGGGCATTGGCGCTGGCACGCCGCCGTTTGAACTGGGCGGCGCTGAACAGCCTGCTGCAGGACAGTGTGCACCTGATCGCGATGATCTTCTTGATCGTCATTGGCGCCTCGGTGTTTTCGCTGGTCTTTCGTGGTCTTGGCGGCGAGGAAACAATCACCGCCATGTTGTCGCAATTGCCCGGTGGCACCTATGGCGCGCTGATCATCGTCATGCTGATGATCTTTGCGCTCGGCTTCTTTCTCGATTTTCTCGAGATCTCGCTGGTGGTGGTGCCGTTAGTGGCACCCATCCTGCTGGCCATGCCGATGGCAGATGGTGCGTCAATGAGCCCCGTTTGGCTCGGCGTGTTGATCGCCATCAATCTGCAAACATCTTTCCTGACACCGCCATTTGGGTTGTCCCTGTTCTATCTGCGCAGCGTGGCGCCTGTGGAAATCACCACACTTTCGCTTTACCGGGGCGTTATCCCGTTCATTTTTTTACAGATAATTGCGCTGATCATCGTCATGGCATGGCCATCGCTTGCAACATTTCTTCCGCAATTCCTGTATGGGCAGTGAGCGGCGCAATAAAATTCGGCCTTCATTGAATTCGTCAGTGGTTTGTTTTTCGCTTTGCAAAGTTGACCCGATATTGTTGCAAAATATCAGCAGACCGCGTGATATGCATTGACGTGACCCCGCTTGATTTGGGACATTGAGTCGAGTTTTGGGCACAGCGGAAAACCGAGGAGTTGTCGAACGTGGCGAAGAAAAATTCCAACTCACCTTCAACGACAACACCTGCACTGAAACCGGTTCATCTTGACGACAAATATGACCTCGACAAAGAGCAGGTCTTCATCACCGGCACCCAGGCGGTTGTGCGCCTGACGCTGATGCAGAAGGAGCGGGATCGGCGCGCCGGTCTCAATACGGGCGGCTATGTCACCGGCTATCGCGGATCGCCAATTGGCGGTCTGGATATGGCGATGTGGAAGGAACAGGCCCGCCTGCAGGCCAACGACATTCATTTCGAACCCGGCCTCAATGAAGACATTGCAGCAACCGCCATCTGGGGCTCCCAGCAGGCGGAGATGCGCGGCGAGGGCAAGTTCGATGGCGTGTTCGGCATCTGGTACGCGAAGGGTCCGGGCGTTGATCGCTCCGGCGACGTATTCCGCCACGCCAATATGGCCGGGACTTCGCCGAATGGCGGTGTGCTGGCCCTGATGGGAGATGACCACGTCGCTGAAAGCTCCACTACGGCGCATCAAAGCGAGTTCGGTTTCGTCAATTACGGCATGCCGGTCCTGTCGCCCGCCGGGGTTCAGGAAATTCTCGACTACGGCGTGATCGGCTACGGCCTGTCGCGCTATGCCAGCGTCTGGGTGGGCATCAAATGCGTCAAGGACACGATCGAGTCCACGGCCGTTGTCGACGGTCGCATCGACCGGGTTCAGCTTGTTGAACCAAAGGTCGACCGCCGTCCAAAGGAAGGCCTGTCGATCCGCCCTAACGACCCCATGTTGGTGCAGGAAGCCCGGTTGGTGGATCACAAGATTGATGCGATCCTCGACTATGTAGCCGCCAACAAGATCAACAAGACCATTCTGTCCGGTGGCAAGCAGCCGCGCATCGGTGTCATCACCTCCGGTAAATCCTATCTCGATGTGCGTCAGGCGCTGGATGATCTCGGCATTGACGAGGTTCGGGGCAACAATCTGGGCTTGCGTCTCTTCAAGGTTGGCTGCGTTTGGCCGATCCCTGAAAAGGAACTGCAGAAATTCGGCAAGGGCCTCGACCTGATTGTGGTGGTCGAGGAAAAGCGATCGCTAATCGAGCAGCAGCTTCGCGAAGCGCTTTACGGTCAGCCCAACCCGCCGTCGATCGTCGGCAAGCGCGACGAAAAGGGCAATTGGCTGTTCACGCAGAAGGCGCAGTTGGATTCCAACACGATTGCCATCGCCATTGGTGAACGGATCAATAAATTCGCCAAGGACAAGGATCTGGCCAATCAGGTCATGCACCTGAAAGACGCTCAGGAAACACTTGCCGCGACTGAGGGCGTCGCGATGCGCATTCCCTATTTCTGCGCCGGATGTCCCCATTCAACGTCGACCCATGTGCCGGACGGCAGCCGCGCCTATGCCGGCATTGGCTGTCATTACATGGCCCAGTGGATGGACCGTTCAACCGAAGGCTTCACCCAGATGGGAGGAGAGGGCGCCAACTGGCTGGGCGAGTACCGTTTCTCCAAACGCGACCATGTGTTCCAGAACCTCGGCGACGGAACTTACAACCATTCCGGTTATCTCGCGGTGCGCGCTGCCGCCGCTTCGGGTGCCAACATCACCTACAAGATCCTGTTCAACGACGCGGTTGCGATGACCGGTGGTCAGCCCAATGAAGGCGGCCTGACTCCTTGGAAGATCGCCAACCAGGTCTATGCCGAGGGAGCCAAGCGGGTCGTCGTGGTGACCGATGAGCCGGACAAATACGATTCAACCATTGAATGGCCGTTTGGCACGACCATCCATCACCGTTCGGAGCTCAACGCCGTTCAGCAGGAACTGGCAGCGACATCGGGTTTGACAGCGATGATCTATGATCAGACCTGTGCCAGCGAAAAGCGCCGGCGTCGCAAGCGCGGCACGTTCCCGGATCCGGATCGCCGCGTTGTGATCAACGAGCAGGTCTGCGAAGGCTGTGGCGATTGCGGGGTCAAGTCGAATTGCGTGGCTGTTGGTGCTGTTGAAACGGAATTTGGACGCAAACGTCAGATTGACCAGAGCTCGTGCAACAAGGACTTTTCCTGCGTCAACGGCTTCTGCCCGAGCTTTGTCACCGTGCATGGCGGCGTGCTGAAGAAGGGCAAGAGCACGTCGGAAGGTCTCGACTATCCCGATTTGCCAGAACCGGAACTGCCGGAACTTGAAGGTTCCTATGGCGTCATCGTCACCGGCGTCGGCGGCACCGGTGTTGTCACCGTCGGCGCTGTGCTTGGCATGGCCGCCCATCTGGAAGGCAAAGGCAGCGCCATCATCGATATGGCCGGCCTTGCTCAGAAGGGGGGCGAGGTGGCCAGCCATCTGCGCATTGCCAAGGACCCCAAGGACATCAAATCGATCCGCATTGCTGCGTCTGGCGCCGATCTTATTCTCGGCTGTGACATGGTGACAGCCTCGACCCAGAAAGTGCTGGGCTCCATCGAAGCGGGGCGCACCAAGGTTGTGCTCAACACCCACGAAAAGCTGTCGGGTGAGTTCACCCACAATATCGACTTCTCCTTCCCGACTCTGCGCATCGTCAAGGCGCTGGAAAAGGCCGCCGGGCAGGGCGCGACATCGGTCATCGACGCGCAAAAGCTGGCGGTGGCTCTGGTCGGAGACGCGATCGGCGCCAACATGTTCATGCTGGGCTTTGCCTGGCAGAATGGTGGCCTGCCGGTGAGCCGCGAGGCCATCATGCGGGCGATTGAGTTGAATGGTGTGCAGATCCCGATGAACCAGGCAGCCTTCAACTGGGGCCGCGTCGCGGCCCATGATGTCAGCCTGTTGCCGGTCAGTGAAACACCGGTGGCTGATGTCTTGGAGCACCGTCGTAAGTCGGCGACGAGCGAAGAGATGATCGAGCGCCGCATCGAGCGTCTCACCGACTATCAGGATGCAAAATATGCCGAGCGTTTCGCCGCCCGCATGGCGACAATCCGCCAAGCTGCGGGAGACCTGAAGGGGGCTGATGACCTGGTCAAAACAGTGGCCCAGAACCTCTACAAGCTGATGGCGATCAAGGATGAGTACGAGGTTGCACGTCTCTATTCCAATGGTGATTTTCTCAACCAGGTCGCCAGCCAGTTCGAGAGCTTCAAGAAGCTTGAATTCCATCTCGCACCGCCGCTGTTGTCGAAGCGCAACGACAAGGGTGAGCTGCAGAAGAGTGTCTACGGACCACGCATGATGAAGGCGTTCAAATGGCTGGCGCGGGCGCGCTTCCTGCGCGGGTCGGCATTTGACATTTTCGGATATACAGCTGAGCGCAAGATGGAGCGCCAACTGCTGGCTGACTACGAAGTCGTGCTGGACGAAATTGCTGCCGGTCTGAATGCCGACAATCTGCAGGCGGCCATCAAACTGGCCAATTATCCCGACGTGATCAAAGGCTTTGGCCACGTCAAGGAGCGCAATGTTGATGAGGCGATGAACAACCGCATGTCGCTGCGTGCCGGGTTTAAGAACCCTGACGGGTTGGAGACCCTGGAGGCCGCTGAATAGGTGTCAGCACGCGTCAAAGAAGCTTTCGTCGCCCAAGGTGAAGTTTGTGGCCCGATGGGGTCTCCCTTCACCGCTGGCCTGTGCTTTCGTTTTGCGGAGCATCTCGATCATGGCACCAAGGTCGGGGCGTTCTGTCTGGATTGGCCGGGAGATCCGGGGCCGTCAGCCGATTCGATACCGTTGCGGCTGTGCGGAGGACTGCACGCGCTGGTCTTGAGCCATCGTGATGACGCGTTGGCGGCGATCTATCCGCCCCATCACATGGAAGCGCCGGACTGGCCCGATCTGGAACGTGTGCTGCATGAACACGAAACTTTCCTGATGGACTGGATGCAATCCGTGCCCCAGACCAACGAGGTGTCGCGCTCTTCTGTCATCTTTCCGGCATTGATGCAGATTGCCCACAGGTGCCAGATGCCGCTTTCCCTGTTGGAAGTAGGCGCCTCGGGTGGCCTCAACTTGCGGGCCAACAAATTCTCCTATGATCTTGGCGGACTGACATGCGGCACCGCTGGAAGCAAACTGCACCTGACACCGGAATGGCGGGGCAGCAGCCCTGTTTTGGCCGACCCCGACATTGTCGCCCGTCGGGCCTGTGACCTGAACCCGCTAGATCCTCTCGATCCCGCTGACGAATTGCGGCTGCGCGCCTATGTCTGGCCGGACCAGGCNGAGCGCAAGGCGCGCATCGATGCGGCAATCGAAATTGCCCGCGACAACCCGGCCGTCGTGGACAGGCAGGACGCGGTGAAATGGCTGGAACAGCAACTGAGCAACCTGCCCGCCGATACCTGCACGGTGATCTACTCGACCGTCGCCTGGCAATACCTGCCGCAGGAGGCTCAGGCGGCCGGTGAGAAGCTCATCTTTGCCCGTGGTGAGAGCTTGAGTGGCAGCGATAAGGCACTGGCCTGGTTGCGATTTGAGGCCGACGGCAACAGCCCTGGTGGAGGCATTCGATTGCAGATGTGGCCCAATAAACTAGATTGTCTGTTGGGCAGAGCGGATTTTCACGCTCGCTGGGTTGATTGGCGCGGCTTGGAGTGATCAACTGCATTGGGGCAAGCCTTGATTAGGTATAAAGTTCCACTTGCAAAAGGGGCTTCAATCAAGGACAACTTGTTACAAGGCAGGATGATTTCGAAAATTCCTGTAACATAATATGGTCCGGTTGAATTCCGGAACACTAGGCGTTTGGGAGGACGTTCTATCGATGGCAACCGAAACGGGTGCGTTGGACACTTTTCCAAAATTTCTTCTTCACAATGCGAAAAAGTTCGGTGAGCGCCCAGCAATGCGCCACAAGGACTTTGGCATCTGGCAAACCTGGACCTGGTCCGAGATGCACGAGGAGATCCGCAACTTCTCGGTCGGGCTGAAAGCGCTCGGACTGAAGCGCGGCGACAAGGTGGCAGTGGTTGGCTCCAACCGGCCGCGTCTCTATTGGAGCTTCTGTGCGGTTCAGGCCATCGGTGGTGTTCCGATCCCGGTCTACGCCGACGCGGTTGCCGAAGAGATGGTGTATGTTCTGCAGCACGCTGAAGTGCGCTTTGCCATTGTTCAGGACCAGGAGCAGGTCGACAAACTTCTGTCGATCAAGGACGATCTGCCGGCGCTGGAAACCATCGTTTATGATTGGGAACGCGGCCTGGGCGATTATGAGGAAGACTTCCTGCATAATTTTGGTGAGGTACAGGCCGAGGGCAAAAAGCAGTTGGCCCAGTCCGGCGCTGAGGCTGACTGGATTGCCGGGATCAACGAAGGCAAGGGTTCCGACCTGTCAGTGATGCTCTATACGTCGGGTACCACCGGCAAGCCAAAGGGCGTGATGCTGTCTTACGACAATCTGGTTGTATCTTCGCAGAACGCCAACAAGTTCGATAATTTTGACGAAACTGACGAAATCATCGCCTACCTGCCGCTGGCTTGGGTTGGTGACCACATTTTCTCCTATGGCCAGTCCATGACGGCCGGCTATTGCGTGTGTTGCCCGGAAAGTCCGGACACGGTGACCGAAAACCGTCGCGAGATCGCGCCGACCTATTTCTTCGCGCCACCACGTGTCTTTGAAGGTCTGCTGACCGAGATCATGGTGCGTATGGAGGATGCCGGAAATCTGAAGAAGAAGATGTTCCACTACTTCCTCGACGTGGCCAAGCAGACCGGTGAGCGTATCCTGAACGGGGAATCGACGTCGTTTATGGAGCGCCTCAAATACAAGATCGGGGAATTTCTGGTCTATGGCCCGCTGAAAAACCGCCTGGGCATGACCCGCATGAAAGTGGGCTATACGGCGGGCGAGGCGATTGGTCCGGAAATCTTTAAATTCTACCGCTCGCTTGGCCTGAACCTGAAACAGCTTTACGGTCAGACAGAGGCCAGTGTTTACATCACGGCGCAGCCGGATGGGGAGATTTCAGCTGATACGGTTGGTACGCCATCACCGGATGTCGAGATCGATATCGCCGACAATGGTGAGGTTCTTTACCGCTCGCCGGGCGTCTTTATGGGCTATTACAAAAACGAAGAAGCCACCAAGGAAACCAAGACGGAAGAGGGCTGGGTTCACACCGGCGACGCCGGCTTCCTGGATTCCAATGGCCATCTGCGCATCATCGACCGTGCCAAGGATGTGGGCAAACTCAACAACGGCTCGATGTTCCCGCCGAAATACATCGAAAACAAGCTGAAGTTCTTCCCCAATATCAAGGAAGCCGTCGCCATTGGGGACGGTCGCGACTATGTCGCCGTGATGTTGAACATCGATCTGCAGCCGGTGGCCAACTGGGCCGAGCGCAACAACATTGCCTACGCGTCTTATCAGGAACTGGCCAACCATCCGATGGTCTATGACATGATGGCGGAGCATGTGGATCAGGTGAATCTCGACCTGGCGTCCGAAGAACGTGTGGCGGGTGCCCAGATCAAGCGCTTCCTGGTTCTGCATAAGGAACTGGACGCTGATGATGGCGAGCTGACCCGCACCATGAAAGTGCGCCGTACGCTGATCAATGAGCGCTATGAACTGCTGATCGAAGCTTTGTACGACGGCTCCGAAGAGAAGTTCGTGGAAACCGAGGTTGTGTTTGAGGACGGTCGCAAGGGCAAGATTTCTGCCACTGTGAAAATCCGTGATGCTGAAGTGCACGAGGCCCTGCATCGGTCCGGTGCGATGAAGGAGGCCGCTCAATGAATGCGCCAGCGATGAATCTTCAATCGGGTCGCGACGATGGCATTGCCGTTGGCGAGGAACTGTTGAGCGTTTCCAACGTAACCCTGCGCTTCGGCGGTGTGACCGCCATTCAGGACGTATCGTTCGACATTCTCAAGGGTGAAATACGGGCCATTATCGGCCCCAATGGTGCCGGTAAGACCTCCATGCTGAACGTCATCAACGGGTTCTATCACCCGCAGGAAGGGATCATTCGATTCCGCGGCGAGGCGCGTTCACGGATGAAGCCATATGAGGCTGCTGCATCCGGCATTGCCCGGACATTTCAGAACGTTGCGCTGTTTACCGGCATGTCGACCCTGGACAATATCATGTCCGGTCGCTCCCTGAAGATGAACAAGAATTTTCTCACCCAGATGTTCTATTATGGCCCGGCCCGGGATGAAGAGATCGAACATCGCCGCCGGGTTGAAGAAATCATCGACTTTCTGGAAATCGCCCATATCCGCCGTCAGCCGGTGGGCAAGCTGCCCTACGGTTTGCAGAAGCGGGTGGAACTCGGACGGGCGCTTGCCCTGGAGCCGGACCTGCTGCTGCTGGACGAGCCGATGGCGGGTATGAATCTGGAAGAAAAAGAGGACATGAGCCGCTTCATCATCGACGTCAATCAGCAATTTGGCACAACCATTGCGCTGATCGAGCACGATATGGGCGTCGTCATGGACCTGGCAGACCGGGTGGTGGTGCTCGACTACGGCAAGAAGATTGCCGACGGCCAGCCAGCCGACGTTCAGGCCAACCAGGACGTGATCGATGCCTATCTGGGGGTACCGCACTGATGGAGGCGCTCTATGGATATTCTGGCCGACTACCCCAAGGCCGTATCGGGCTTCATGCTGCTGGGCGGCATCGCTCTGATCATGGTGCCAAAATGGATCCGCTGGGCGATCGCGGTGTTGATGATCGCGCTTGGACTGGCCGGTCTGTTTCCGGAACTGGTGAAATGATGAACTTGGCGGAGGTGCGGTAATGGAACTGCTGAGTCAATTTTTTATCGAACCCTTTGTTCTGATCTACGACATTCCCGATCTGTTTTTGCAGACGCTTTGGGAAGGGTTCGTATCGGGCATTCTCTATGCCCTGATCGCNTTGGGCTTCGTTNTGATCTTTAANGCCTCGGGCGTGTTCAACTTCGCCCAGGGCATCATGGTGGTGTTCGCCGCCCTGGCGCTGGTGTCGCTGCATACGAAATTCGGGGTGCCGGCCTGGCTCGCCTTGTTTATGGCGATCGGCATTATGGGCCTGCTGGCCATTGGCATTGAACGGGTGGTGCTGCGACCGTTGGTGGGGCAGCACGACGCGATCCTATTGATGGCAACGATCGGTCTGACCCTGTTCCTGCAAGGGGCTGGTGAAACGATCTTCGGCGGTGAACCGCAAAGCATGATCACCGAAGAGCTTGGTCTTCCCACCGGTGCAACCGACTGGGAAGTGTTCGGCGGTCTCGTCACCTTCCAACATATTGACGTTGCCGCCATCATCATTGCCGGCCTGATGGTTGCCGGACTGGCGGTCTTCTTCTCGAAAACCCGTATCGGTCGCGCCCTGCGTGCGGTGGCGGATGACCACCAGGCAGCCCTGTCGGTCGGCATTTCGCTGAACCAGATCTGGGTGATTGTCTGGTTTGCAGCCGGCATCGTGGCTTTGGTCACCGGCATCATGTGGGGCGCCCGTTCTGACGTGTCCTTCGCCCTGGAAGTCATCGCGCTGAAAGCGCTGGCGGTTCTTATTCTGGGTGGTTTCACCTCGATCCCGGGGGCGATTGTCGGCGGCCTGATTGTTGGCATCGGCGAAAAGGTCTTCGAAGTATACTGGGGCGGCATTTTCGGCGGCGGTGTCGAGGCGTGGTTTGCCTATGTATTGGCGCTGATCTTCCTGCTGTTCAGACCACAAGGTCTGTTCGGTGAGAAAATCATCGAGCGGGTGTGATCATGACTTTGAGAGCAACAAACAAGATTTCAGCGCAAGGGGCCATCGGCCCGCGCGGCAAAACGGGGAATGAGAAATAATGTTTTACCGTGAAGCCGGTCAATTCAAGACAAACTACAAGGCCGATCAGGCGATCTTCCCGATCCTGCAGGACCGGGTCGGTCTCGGCCTGATCATCGTCGTCGCCCTGTTGGTGCCGGTATTCGGCAGCGACTTTCTGATCAACTCGTTCATGATCCCGTTCCTGATCTTTGCCCTGGCATCGATCGGCCTGAACATCCTGACCGGCTATTGCGGTCAGCTGTCTCTGGGAACCGGGGCGTTCATGGGTGTCGGTGCCTATTCCTGCTATAAGCTGGCGACGATCTTCCCGGATGTGAACATTCTGATCCACATCCTGCTGTCGGGTTTCTTTGCTGCTGGTATCGGCTGTATTTTCGGTCTGCCCAGCCTGCGCATTAAGGGGCTTTATCTGGCGATCACAACGCTCGCCGCACAGTTCTTCCTGGAATGGTGCTTCATCCGTATTCCATGGCTCTACAACTACAACGATTCAGGCGCCATTGAAGTGCCGCAGCGCACGCTGGCCGGCGTTCCAATCACTGGCCCTGCCGCGACCCCAGAGGTGCGCTACTATGTGATCCTCGCCCTGGTCATCGGTCTGACCTGGATTGCCTCGAACCTGATCCGTGGCCGTATTGGTCGCTCCTGGATGATGATCCGCGACATGGACATCGCCGCTGAACTGATGGGCATCAAGCCGCTCAACGCCAAGCTGTCGGCCTTTGCTGTGTCGTCTTACTTCTGTGGCGTTGCCGGTGCTTTGATGGTGTTCATGTGGTTGGGCGCTGCGGAAGTGGAAAGCTTCTCGATCAACGTCTCCTTCCAGGTGCTGTTCATGGTCATCATCGGTGGCATGGGCTCCTTGATCGGCTGCTTCATGGGCGCCGCCTTCATCTTCGGCCTGCCGATCTTTGTCCGCGTTCTGCCGGACATGATGGGCTTTGCCATGAACGCTTCAACCGTTGACCACATTTCGCGCATGGTTATCGGCGCATTGATCATCTTCTTCCTGATTGTCGAGCCGCACGGCTTTGCCCGTCTGTGGCAGATCGTCAAGGAGAAGCTACGAAATTGGCCTTTCCCATACGGATAAACCGGATAGGATAGGGGCTGACACCGCAGCAATGCGGACAAAACCTGGGATGGAACGAAGAAACCTGGTTCCTGCCTGTAACGTGTAAGGTTTCAAAAAAAAACGGCGCTGGGAGGCGCTGATAAAACCGGAGGACAACAATGAGAATCAAGTCTCTCGTCATGGGTGTGGCAGCATCAGCAATCGCTGTTGCAGGCACGCTTTCAACAGCCACCACGGTGGTTGCCGAAGAATTGTACGTACCGTCTCTGAGCTACCGTACTGGTCCATTCGCTGGTGGTGGTATTCCATTCGCCAACGGCTTTGCTGACTATCTGAACATGCTGAACGCCCGCGACGGCGGCATCGGCGGCGTCAAGGTCAACGTCGAAGAGTGTGAAACAGGCTACAACGCTCAGAAAGGTGTTGAGTGCTACGAAGCAACCAAGGGCAAGGGCGCTCTCGTCTATAACCCACTGTCGACCGGTATCACGCTGCAGCTGATCCCTAAGGCACCAGTCGATGAGATCCCAGTTCTGTCGATGGGTTACGGCCTGTCCGCTGCTGCGATCGGTGAGAAGTTCCCATGGACCTTCACATACCCGACTTCTTATTGGAGCCAGATGTCTTCGATCCTGAAGCACATCGACGCCAATGGCGGCCTGAAGGGCAAGAAAATCGGCTTCATCTATCTTGACGTTGGTTATGGTAAAGAGCCTATCCCGCTTCTCGACAAGCTCGGCCCACAGCTCGGCTTTGAAGTCGCCAAGTTCCCTGTCGGTGTGAAGGAAATGCAGAGCCAGGGTTCACAGTGGCTGAACGTGCGTAAAGAGCGTCCAGACTGGATGATCATGTGGGGCTGGGGCGCGATGAACGCCACTGCCATCAAGGAAGCTGCCAAAATCCGTTACCCAATGGATCGCTTCATTGGTAACTGGTGGTCTTCTGCCCACGCTGACCTGAAGCCTGTTGGTTCTGCCGGTAAGGGCTACCTTGGCGCCAACTTCTCGGGTATCGGCACCGACTATCCAGCTCTGCAGGACGTCATCAAGCACGTTGTCAGCACAGGCAACACACAGACCAAGGCTGAAGACGTTGGTAACGTTCTCTACAACCGCGGTCTCTACAACGCTGTGATCGTTGCTGAAGCCATCGCTACAGCTCAGAAAATGACCGGCAAGAAAGTCATTTCCGGCGCCGACATGCGCATGGGTCTNGAGAACTTCGATCTCTCCGACGCTCGCATGAAAGAGCTGGGTCTGGAAGGCTTTGCCGGTGCGCTGGCAGGCGACTGTAAAGACCATGAAGGCGCTGGTTCGGTCTTCATCCAGCAGTGGGACGGTTCGACCTTCAACCGGGTATCCGATCTGATCTCACCAATGACAGACGTTGTGCGTCCGTTGCTTGAAGAAGCTGCTGCCAAGTACGTTTCCGACAAGCCTGACTGGAAAGGTCAGACCTGCGGTTAATCGCATCTAACTTTGATGAACCCGGCCTTTGCCGGGTTCATCTTCTCTATTCAATTTCCCATCGTTGAGAGCATCATGTCGACTGCCGAAGAGATTGCACCTGCCGAAACCATTCTTGAAGTCAACAACATCGAGGTGATCTATGATCACGTCATCCTTGTGTTGAAAGGGGTTTCCCTGACTGTGCCGCGCGGCGGTATTGTCGCCATTCTGGGCGCCAATGGTGCCGGCAAGACGACCACCCTGAAGGCGATTTCCAATCTTCTCGGGGCTGAGCGCGGCGATGTCACCAAGGGCAACATCCTGTTCAAAGGTGAGGAGATTCAGTCCCTGTCGCCCAACGATCTGGTGCGCCGTGGCTGTATCCAGGTGATGGAGGGCCGTCATTGTTTTGGCCATCTCACCGTTGAAGAAAACCTGCTGACCGGCGCGTTTACCCGCAAGGACGGATCAGCGGCGATCAAAGAAGACCTCGAAATGGTCTACAATTATTTCCCGCGTCTGCGTGAACGCAAGGCGTCACTGGCTGGCTACACGTCCGGTGGTGAGCAGCAGATGTGCGCCATTGGCCGCGCTCTGATGTCGAAGCCTGACATGATCCTGCTGGACGAGCCGTCCATGGGTCTGGCACCGCAGCTGGTTGAAGAGATTTTTGAAATCGTCAAAAAGCTCAACTCGAATGAGGGCGTGTCCTTCCTGCTGGCCGAGCAGAACACCAATATTGCCCTGCGCTACGCGACCTATGGCTACATTCTGGAATCCGGTCGTGTCGTGCTGGACGGCGAAGGCGCAGCCCTGCGCGAGAACGAGGACGTGAAGGAATTCTACCTCGGTGTGGGTGGCGAAGGCCGCAAGTCGTTCCGCGATGTGAAGCACTACAAGCGCCGCAAGCGCTGGTTGGCCTAAGGCCTCTCCAATTGCACCTGTGAATGTAGCCTGAGGCTAGACCCGGGCGCGTTTCGCTGTAAGCGCAAGAGCCAGCAGCAGCGCGACGCCACATACCGCATAAACCGCCAATATGATCTGCATATCCGCATAGGGCAGCGCCGCTTCTCCGCTGGTGCGCGATGCAGCCCAACTGAGCGTCACGGCAAACAGAATGCGTCCGGCTAGGCTTTGAACCGACAAATAGGTGGCGCGTGTGCCGTCTTCGAGCAGGGGTTGAATGCGGGCGCGGATGAAGGGTTGCGAGAGTGAATCGGGGATCATGCGCAGGAACAGCAACGCGATGACGAACAGATTGTTCGATGTTGCTAGCGCAGCGATCAGGGCGATTTGCATTGAAAAGGCCAGCAGCAATGTGCTGGGCAAGCCGAGCCGGTTGCGGATCGGCAAGGCAACCAGCGAGACCGCCACCGACAGCACCATCATCGTGAAGGTTACCCCGCCGGATACCAGCGGCGTCTCCTGACCATAGCCGGCTAGTGTCAGGGCTTCGCGAATGAACGGTTGTCCCAGAACGTAGGGAACGGGGCTGAACACATACATGACCAGCGACAGGCAAAGCAGCCAAAGCAGCGTGGGGTGCTTCAGGTTCTGGATCAGAGTGCGCAGGTTCTCGCGTTCATCGGCCCGCGGCGCATGCGGCGGTTCGCGAAAAAACAGGGTCAGTGCAAGCAGTCCGGCTGCCGACAGGGCGGTCGCAATATAGGGATAGACATCGTCANAAAGCGCCATCACGCCNCCCGTCAGCGCCGACAGNGCCAGTGCAGAAAAGCCAAAGCGCCAGGCCTTNAANTCGGTGGCNTCNATTTCCTTGTCTCGCCCCTCGGCGCGCAGGCTTTCGTAGATCAGNGAACTGTCGGTCCCCGACGAGAAAGCTGCCGCGGCGCCCAAAAGAACATTGCCCATGACAAAGTGGGCAAAGTTTTCGCCAAAAATCAACAAGATCCCTGCGGCCAGCCCGCTGAAAGCGGCGGCGAGCAGTGTCAGTCGCCGGCCTAGGCGGTCCGACATATATCCCGATGGCACTTCCAGAATCGTGGTGGAAATGTCGTAGACCACATAGAGCAGGATGGCTTCCGACGCGGACAGGTGCTTTTCAAAGTACAAAAACCATGTCGCCTGCCAGAAGGAAAGCGACTGGATGAACTTGAACCACGGGTAGAGTCGGATGTTGCGAATCATGCAAAACCATAGGCGCAAACAGATGCGCGGCGCGAGGCAATCATGCCGCGCTGGATCAAATTCAGCTTGCCGTCCAGGCGAGGTTCAACCGCTTGACCCCGCGTACCGACAGGCCGGGCTTGTATTCGACTTCATCGTCCACCTGTTCGAAGGCGCTGAACCGGCGCAACAGGGTGGCGAAGATGACCTTCATGTTCATTCGCGCCAGATTGTTGCCCAGACACAGATGGGCGCCCTGACCGAATGCCAGATGTCGATTTGGGCTGCGATGGATATGAAATTCGTTAGCGGCATCAAACTGAGCCGGATCCCGATTGGCGGCGCCGTAGAGCAGGCCAAAGGTTGTTCCAGCCGGATAGGTTGTGTCGCCCAGGGTGAAGTCTTGCGTCATATGCCGATGGAAAAAGGGCAGGGGGGACTCGTATCGGAACATCTCCTGAATTGCGACCGGCAGTGGCTCTGGGTCAGCGCGCAGGCTGGCCATGGCATCAGGATGCTTCAGCAAGGTATGCATGCCGCTGCCAAGCACATCGATGGTTGATCCATGCCCGGCCATCAGGATCAGCATGCAGGTGGAGATGAATTCGTCCTGGCTGTAGAGCCCGGCCTTGTCGTCTTCGATCATGCGCGAGATCAGATCGTCCTGCGGCTTGGCGGTTCGTTCCTTCTTTAGGTCGGCCAGATAGTGGTAGAAATCCCGCGTCGCCGTCTCAGCCAACTGTTTCTTTTCATCACTCCGGTCGACATCGAAGAATTGCACCACCTGCTCTGACCATAAGCGCAGCTGCGGGCAGTCCTGCTCTGGTGCGCCGAGCAGTTTGCCGATCACAAAGCCTGGAATGTGGGCGGCAAAGTCTTCGATGAATTCAATCTCCTGCCTGTCTTGCAATTGGTCCAAAAGACGGTCGACATAGTCCTGAACCGTTGTTTCCAGACGCCCCACCGCATCGGTCTTGAAAAATCCGAAAACCAGCTTGCGCAGCCGTCGATGCACCGCGCCGTCGCTGTCCAACAGGCTGAACTGCACCACGCGCTCGTGATAGGGCATGTCGTGCCAGTTGGCCTGACGTTGGCGTCGGGCCAGTTCCTGCGGTGTTTCCAGCCCCTCCAGTGACCGCACGGCATAGGGCGATGTTGCTACGGCACAGACATCCGCATAGCGCGCCAACATCAGCATGTCCTGGGCTTCAAAATACCACGGCGCGTCCATGGCGCGCATCTGGTCGTAGACCCGGTATGGGTCCTGGGCGAAGCTGCGGGAAAGCGGATCCAACAGAGGGGGCGACGTGCCTGTCAATGGCCGAACTCCAGATGTTATCTTCACGCCAGAGCGATTTTTTCTGTTCCAGCAAAGACCAATGGTCTTTATGAAGAAGTATGGCCCATCAATACCGCTATTCGAGAGCCTCATTCAACCGCTCGGTGCTGACCGCCGTGGGCCTGACGTTGATTGTGTGTTTTCTGATCTGGCTGTTTGCCCGGCTGCTAGGCCTGCCCAATGCCGACACCATTACCGTGATCTCAGGGCTCATTTTCTTTGGTTTCTGTTCAGCGGCGATGATCTGGCGTTTTGTGCGCAATGAAGTGGTCGTCGCGATCCGGCCTGACGGCCTCTATTATGCCCGCCACTCCACGCAAGCCATCCCCTGGGACGAGATCAAGGATGTGCGTTTGGAACGGGCTGAAGACCAGTTTCAACTGGGCGTCTATCTGTGGCCGAGCAAACAGACCCGACAGGACGGCCGACCGGCATTCATGATCGATCTGATGCCGCTTGATGGCTCGGTGGAACAAATTCTGCGGGCTGTGGCCGAGCACAAGGACATCTACGCCGAGTTGCATTGAGCTATCTCTCTCGGCGAACCCCAGCTGATGGGGCCGTCAATTCGACAATCGCATGTTGAATCCACCGGATTTGGGTGCAACAAATGCGGTCAACTATAACCGGAATGAGCAGGCGATGAGCGAGCATTTTGACGACAAGGAAACACTGGATCCATCCAGCCGGGAGGCAGCTTTGTTTACCCGTCTGGCCAAACATTTGCCTGAGGCGGTCAGCGTTTCCAGCGGTTTGGCGGACCACCTGAAGGGGTGTGACCTGGCCGCCGTGACCGACCGTCAGAGCCTTGCCAGTCTGCCGGTACTGCGCAAGCCGGAACTGATGGCTGCTCAAACCGCCAATCCCCCCTTTGGCGGCTTTGCCAATATGGAAGCGCTGGCGGGCAATCGTGTGTTCCTGTCCCCGGGCCCGATATGGGAACCTCAGGGCGTCGGCGCCGATCCATGGCTGGGCGCGCGGGCCCTTTTTGCAGCCGGATTTCGGAGCGGCGACGTGGTGCAAAACACCATTGCCTATCACATGACCCCCGGCGGCTTCATTCTTGATGAAGGTCTGCGGGCGCTTGGATGCACCGTCTTTCCGGCCGGCATCGGCAACACCGAAATGCAGGTCGAGGCTGCCGCCGCGCTTCTGCCAAGCGCCTATACCGGAACACCGGATTATCTGAAGGTCATTCTCGACAAGGCGCAGGAAATGGATGTGGATCTGTCCTGTTTCAAACGCGCCTTNGTCTCAGGCGGCGCCCTGTTCCCCTCGATGCGCGAGGAATACGCCAAGCGCGGCGTTCAGGTTCTGCAGGCTTATGCCACTGCGGATCTCGGCGTCATTGCCTATGAAAGCCTGCATGAGGGCGAACTTGTTGACGGTATGATGGTCAACGAGGATCTGATCGTCGAGATCGTTCGCCCGGGAACAGACGACCCGGTGGCTGACGGGGAGGTTGGCGAACTGGTCGTGACCAATTTCTCCACCACCTATCCGCTGGTGCGTTTTGGGACCGGAGACCTGTCCGCCGTATTGCCAGGCGCCTCACCTTGTGGGCGCACCAATATGCGCATCAAGGGTTGGATGGGCCGGGCCGATCAGCGCACCAAGGTCAAAGGCATGTTTGTCGACCCAAAACAGATCGGCGAACTGGTCAAACGCTTCGATGAAGTTGACGGCGCCCGCCTGATCGTTGAGCGCGACGGTGACCGCGACGCAATGCGCCTGCAGGTCACGGGCGAAGGCATAGATGTGGAAGCCGTCACCGCTTCCCTGCGTGATCTGACCAAGTTGGGCGGCGCTGTGGAGGTCGTCGCTGAATTGCCAAACGATGGCAAGGTGATCTCCGACGAGCGCGACTACGACAGCTAAGTCGAGCGAATAGTGCAGACACAAAAAAGGCCGCTTCAAACCGAAGCGGCCTTTTTATTTTGGCGTGTCGCTGAACCTATTTGACGGTCAGGCGACCATCAATGCCGGTGGTGACCGTGCCGAGATTGCGCACATGCACCATCACATCGTTGGCCATCAGCTTGGCGGCCGATGGGTCGATGAGATTTTTACCGGCTGCGAGCATCCGATAACCGTCGCCACCGCCGCTCATGAAGTCATTGGTGGCCAGGCTGTACATTTTGTTTGGATCAAGCGGTGCATCACCAACCATCACGTCAGAGACGCGGCTGCCGGCTGGCTTTGAGGTGTCCACGGTCACTTTCATGCCGGAGATCTGCAGGAAAGCCCCGCTGGCTTCGGGCGCCTTGGCATAGCCGTGCTCCAGCGCCTGCAGAATGATCGCGCCGCTGACTTCAAGCTTGACGGTACCATTGCCGAACGGCAGTTCGGTGAGGATGTCACGACGGGTCAGTACATGGCCTGGATCATAAAGCTTGTTGCCGCGGATGCCGCCACCATTGGTAAAGGCAACGTCGGCTTCCACAGCCAGACGCATGGCGTCAGCCGTCAGATTGCCAAATGCGGTCTCACCGGTTCTGACGCTGGCCTTGCGGGTGTCCAGCTCGATGTCGGCGGTGCCGAGATCAACGTCCAGTTCCTTGGACAGGGTCGATTCATAGCCTTCCACCTTGGCAGCCACTTCGGCATCAGGCTCAACCTTGGCGGTATCGATGATGCGGAAATTCGGCCACCAGCGGACACGGCGTTTGCCGCGGCTTTCGCCAACATCGAACTCGATGTCCATGATGGTCACATATTCCGCTTCTTCCTTGGATTCGACCAGCGCTTTGCGGCCGTCATAGAAGACGTGAAGGTTGTGGTCATGGCCCGACAGAACCACATCGACACCGGCCTGTTCCAGCAGCGCAAAGTCGGTTGCCTGGTGCGTATGCACCGCTGCGACAACCATATCAGCGCCTTCTTCGCGCAGTTTTTTCGTGGTCGCCTTGGCGGTTTCAATCGTATTGGCGAAGGTGATGTTGCCGGGTGACGAGATGTCGGGCGTGTCCTCGGTGGTCAAACCCATGAAGCCGATCTTCACGCCTTCAAAATCCTTCATCAGCGTGTCGGTAAAGCCTGGCAGCATGGTGCCGTCCTTGTACCGGGTATTGGTGCCCATTTTGATGAAGTTGCCCTCATTCATGCGCTCAATGAAGATTTCAGGGCCGAAGTCAAACTCGTGGTTGCCCGGAACCAGAATGTCTGGCGCGGTCATGTTGAGCAACTCGACCATGTGAGCGCCCTTGTCGAAGCCGGCAAGGATGGACGGCGACAGCAGGTCGCCCGGGAAGACGAACATCACATTGCCGCCCTTGGCGCGCTCGGCTTTGACAACCGAGGCCAGGCGTGCAACGCCGCCGCGCTTTTTGCCTGACATCGTGTCCATATCACTGGCGACGATGATGCTGACATTGACCTGTTCGGCGAAGGCGGCAACCGTGGCCGCTAAGCCCAGCGCCGCTGCCACCGAAACGGCGGCGAACGATTTTATAGTGGATCTGAACATGGTACTCTCCGTTGAAAGTTCAAATTGTTTTGAGGCAACCCTACCCATCAGCATGACACCAACAGGAGGGGTCGTCACCAAGGGAGGCCGGTAAATTTTGGCCTGTGGATGAATTTGTCCCCTGCCAATCTGGGTTCGGCCTGAGACACTGCGCCTCAACCGCGCCTGTTGTAATTACCTGTGCCCATGGCTATGCCTTGCGGGACGACGAGCCATCAGCCTGGACAGCGATATGAACGCCCCCGTGAACTCCCTCGCCTTTGAACGCGACATTTCGGCAAAGGCCTTTCCGCCGGAACATCCAAAGGTTCACTTTGGCAAAGTTGGCGTTTTGCTGGTCAATCTCGGCACACCGGACGGCCACGACAAAAAGAACATGCGCAAGTATCTCAAGGAGTTTCTGTCCGACCGTCGGGTCATCGAAACACCGCGCATCATCTGGTGGCCGCTGCTGAACGGCATCATCCTGAATACGCGGCCGAAGAAGTCCGGAGCGCTCTACGCGTCGATCTGGAACGAGGAAATGGATGAGTCACCGTTGCGCACCTTCACCCGTTCTCAGGCGGATCAACTGACGGAACAAATGGGCAAGGTGGACAACCTGGTGATCGATTGGGGCATGCGCTACGGCAATCCGTCGATTGAAAGCCGCCTCAAAGCATTGCAGGAACAGGGCTGCGAACGCATCCTGGTGTTTCCCCTTTACCCGCAATATGCCGCCGCGACCACGGCGACGGTGAACGACAAGACCTTTGAGGCACTGATGAAAATGCGCTGGATGCCGGCCCTGCGCACCGTGCCTCCCTATCACGACGATCCTGCCTATATCGAGGCCTTGGGCAGCTCGATTCAAGCCCATCTCGACAAACTCGACTTTGAGCCCGAGCACATCATTGCCTCCTATCACGGCATTCCCAAGAGCTATTTCGACAAGGGTGATCCCTATCACTGCCAGTGTCTGAAAACCTCGCGCCTGTTGCAGGAACATATGGGCTGGAAACAGGGCTATCTGCTGTCGACGTTCCAGTCGCGCTTCGGTCCAGAAGAGTGGCTGCAGCCTTACACCGACAAAACGGTTGAGCGTCTGGCCGAGGAAGGCATCAAACGGCTGGCCGTGGTCAACCCGGGCTTTGCCGCCGATTGTCTGGAAACGCTGGAAGAAATTGACGGCGAAGTGCGCGAAGAGTTCATCGAAAATGGCGGTGAGCAGTTCACCCATATTCCCTGTCTGAACGATGGTCCCGAAGGCATGGCGCTGATCGAAACAATTGTGCGTCGCGAGTTGCAAGGCTGGATTTAGCAAAAGCGCACAGGCTACTATCTCCCCAGACGCGGCTTGAAATGGCGGGCCTGGATCCCCATATGAGGGACACACGGGGAGACTTAAATGATATTAGAAATTAGTGACTTAGCCATTCTTATACTGGGATTCGTGCTGATCATCATCATCTTCTCGATGATCAAGATCGTGCCCCAGGGGTTCAACTACACCGTCGAAAGACTGGGCCGTTTTGACCGGGCCTTGAGCCCTGGTCTGAATATCATCTGGCCGTTTATCGAGCGCATCGGCGCAAAGATGAACATGATGGAACAGGTGCTCGATGTGCCGACCCAGGAAATCATCACCAAGGACAACGCAACCTGTAGCGTGGATGGTGTGACCTTCTTCCAGGTGCTGGATGCACCGAAGGCGGCCTACGAAGTCAGCGGCCTGGAAAACGCCATTCTCAACATCACCATGACCAACTTGCGCACGGTGATGGGCTCGATGAACCTCGATGAATTGCTGTCGAAGCGCGACGAGATTAACACCCGTATCCTGCGCGTGGTCGACGATGCAGTGGCCCCCTGGGGTATCAAGATGACTCGTATTGAGGTCAAGGACATCAACCCGCCGGCCGACCTGGTTGACGCCATGGGTCGTCAGATGAAGGCGGAACGTCAAAAGCGCGCGCAGATCCTAGACGCAGAAGGTGACCGTCAGGCGGCCATTGCCCGCGCCGAAGGTCAAAAGCAGGCGCAGATTCTGGAAGCCCAGGGCACGCGTGAAGCTGCCTTCCTTGAGGCGGAGGCCCGCGAGCGCGAAGCACAGGCCGAGGCGGAAGCCACACGCGCGGTCTCCGAAGCGATCGCCAAGGGCAACAGCCAGGCCATCAACTATTTCGTGGCGCAGAAATACACCGAGGCTCTGAAGGAAATCGGCGCCGCACCGAACCAGAAGCTGATCATGCTGCCAATGGAGGCAACGTCCCTGATCGGCTCACTGGCCGGCATTACGGAAATTGCCAAGGAAACCTTTGGCGGCGAGGGCGGCGGCGGCAGCGCTGACAAGCCATCGGCACCGCGCTCAGCCGCGCGTGTGCCGAAGTCGGGATAGACTGCAAATTACTCAAATCAGGAGGTCGCTATGATCCAACAATGGCTCGCAGATTTGGGACCATGGTCGTGGTTCATCATTGGCCTGCTGCTGATGTTGGCTGAGCTCATTCTGCCTGGCGTATTTCTCATCTGGTTTGGGATTTCTGCGCTGGTGATTGGCACGCTGACCCTGATTTCCTTCACCGACGTCTCCTGGTGGCCCTGGCAGGCGCAGATTGTCGCCTTCGCTGTGTTGTCACTGGTTCTGGCGCTGGTGGGTCGCAAACTGTTTCCATCTGATACCAAAAACGATGCCGCAGCGCGCATCAACGATCCGTTGTCGCGGCATGTCGGCAGTGAAGCGACATTGGAGCAGGCCATTGAAAACGGCACAGGAAGGATCAAGCTGGGCGACACCATATGGCGCGCAAGTTGCGCCTCCGACCTGCCCAAGGGTGCTAAGGTCAAAGTCATTGGCCACAATGAAGGTGTCTTGCAGGTTGAGGCAGTTTAATGGAATCCAGCATTCGTCCCCGGCGGAGCTTCATCTTCACACCGGGGCTGAGACCCGAAATGTATCCCAAAGCACTGGCCTGTGGCGCTGATATTGTGTGTGTGGAACTGGAAGACGGTATCGCCTCGAAAGATAAGGCAGAAGCCCGTCGCAACGCCCTGGCGCTGTTTGCCGAGCCGCAAGCGGACGATGGGGTTGAACGCATCCTGCGCATCAACTCCACCCGCGAACGCTTCGGAATCGAAGATGTTCAGGCGATTTTGAATGCCGAAACACCGCCACCGGCGCTGATGATGCCAAAGATCAAAACGCCGGACGAAGTGGTGCAGCTCGACCAATTGCTGACTGAAGCGGGCCATTCAACCCGTCTCCACGTCATCATTGAAACCTGCGAAGGCCTGGAAAACGCCTATGAAATCGCCCATTGCAGCACCCGTATCGACGCGATGTTCTTCGGCGGTGTCGATATGGCGGCGGAGCTGCGCTGCAAGAATGCCTGGGAACCGTTGCTGTATGCCCGTTCGCGGGTGGTTCATGCGGCAGCCAGTGCGGAACTGGACGTGATTGACGTGCCGTATCTGGATCTCGACGATCCCGACGGCAACCGCCGCGCGGCCGAACAGGCCCGTGATCTGGGTTTCTGCGGCAAGGGCTCGGTTCATCCCAAGCAAATTGCAGCGCTCAATGATGTGTTCACCCCGAGCGATGACGAAATTGCCCGCGCTCGCCGCATCATTTCAGAGTTCGAAGCGGCCGACACCGGACTTGTAGTGATCGACGGCAAATTGATCGAGAAACCGGTCCTGCGGGAAATGCACAGAATTGTCGCGATCGCCGACCGGATCAGTGCAAGTTAGGCGGCTCCAACCCGCAGCAGATCGTGCAGATGCAGGATGCCTACGGGCTTCTTGTCCTCGGTGACCCAAAGCGCGGTAAT
>JABSRX010000158.1 GCA_013214695.1 Rhizobiaceae bacterium
CGCAAGATCAATCTGACCGTGCACCTGAAAGACCTGGCTGCCGGCAAGGCGCCGGTGCGTCTGGGGCCGGATCGCACCGTCAACGTGACCATTCCACCCGAGCCCGAGGAAGGCCAGATCGTGCGCCTGAAGGGTCAGGGCAAGGAAGGCCCGGCCGGGCGTGGCGATGTGCTGATCACCCTGTCAATTTCCGACCATCCGGATTTCCGCCGCGATGGCACCAACCTGCGGGTGCATGTGCAGGTACCGCTGAAAACCGCCGTTCTGGGTGGCAAGATTCGGGTACCAACCATTGACGGAGCCGTTGCGCTGACGATTCCCGCCTGGTCGACCAGCGGCGCCACTTTCCGGGTGCGCGGCAAGGGATTGCCGGCAAAATCCGGTGGTCGCGGCGACATTCTGGCGATTCTCGCCGTCGAACTGCCGGAGACCCCCGATCCCGAACTCATCGAGCTGATGAAACGGGACGAAAAAGTCTCCGCCGCCGCGGATTAGCCACGTTCAGAACACTTGCTTGATGCAATCAAAACCCTGTGCCATACCGCGCACAACGGGATAACTCCGACTTTCGACGAGCAGGACGTTTTGAAATGAGCAATACACAGGGATTGATGGCTGGCAAACGCGGCTTGGTGATGGGACTCGCCAACAACCGCTCCATCGCGTGGGGCGTTGCAAAGGCGCTGGCCGAAGCAGGCGCCGAGGTGGGCTTCACCTATCAGGGCGACGCATTGCGCAAGCGTGTTGAACCGCTTGCCGAGGAACTTGGCGGCGTGGTCTTCGGCGACTGTGACGTTTCCCAGCCCGACTCAATCGACGCCATTTTCGATGCGATCAAAGAAAAGTGGGGCAAGCTGGACTTTGTGGTCCACGCCATCGGCTTTTCAGACAAGAACGAGCTGACCGGCCGCTATGTCGACACTTCCGCGTCGAACTTCGCCATGACCATGGACATCTCGGTTTATTCCTTCACGGCCGTTGCCCAGCGTGCCGAGAAGCTGATGACCGATGGCGGGGCCCTGCTGACCATGACCTATTATGGCGCCGAGAAAGTCATGCCCAACTACAACGTCATGGGCGTTGCCAAGGCAGCCCTGGAAGCCAGTGTGAAATATCTCGCCGTGGACCTCGGCAATCAGAACATTCGTGTCAACGCCATCTCAGCCGGCCCGATCAAAACGCTGGCTGCCTCTGGCATCGGCGACTTCCGCTATATTTTGAAGTGGAACGAATACAACGCACCGCTGAAACGCACCGTCACCATCGACGAAGTTGGCCAGTCGGCGCTGTATCTGCTGTCCGACATGTCGACAGCGGTGACCGGCGAAGTGGTTCATGTTGATTCGGGCTACCACAATGTCGGCATGAAAGCGGTCGACGCGCCTGATATTTCTGTCGTCTGAGGCATTGTCCCGGCCCACCATATATTTTCTGCGCCACGGCCAGACAGACTGGAATGCCGAACTGCGCCTCCAGGGCCAGAAGGATATTCCGCTGAATGAGACCGGCCGCGGGCAGGCCCGGCAAAACGGCCGCGCCCTGGCTCAGCTTCTCGATGATCCACAGCGGTTTCGCTACATTGCCAGCCCGCTGGGCCGCACCCGCGAAACGATGAATCTGGTGCGCTTGGAGTTGGGACTTCCCAGCCACGGCTATGAAACCGACGACCGGATCAAGGAAATTTCATTCGGTCACTGGGAAGGCTATACCGTTGACGAAATGCGGGAAATCGACGCTGAAGGCGTGGCCCGCCGTGAAGCCGACAAGTTTGTTTTTCAACCGCCACAGGGAGAAAGCTACGCACAACTGCTGACCCGGGTGAAAAGCTGGCTGCCCTATGTGACCGAAGACGCCGTTGTGGTCTGCCACGGAGGGGTGTTGCGGGTCCTGGAAATGATCCTCAACGACACGCCCGCCGCCGACATCATGCAGGTGTTCATGCACCAGGATAAGATATACCAGTGGGATGGCGCGGCCGCCCGCTGGCTCTAATTTCCTCTTATAATCATGCAGTTACGGCGATTTTGACGCCATGATAATCTTTGATTTCTCGCTGATGGGGAAATCGAATGACGCGTCTTTGCGCTTTTGCCGCTGCACTCTGGCTGTTGTTTCTCCCATCCGGTGCATTCGGCGTCACCAAGATCACCAAAACCATTCCAGCCGAAGCGACGTCCTATTTGTACGGCATGGCCACCTATGACAGGTGGAGCTGCCGCGCCGGGGCGACTCCTGAACTGGGGCAATGGTCGGCCGGCTACGGCACGATCTCGGCTGAGACCGTGCGCCAGAAGGTCGGCAAGGGAAAGCGCTGCGCCGGCAAGACCTTCACCTTTCTGGTGATCTATTACACCCCGCTGCCCGGCTATCGGGGCAAGGATCTGGTGACCTTCTCGATCCTGGCCCAACAGGACACGGGCAGATCCAAGCAAAAGAGCTGGGCCCACCGGGCCTATGTGAGCGTCAAATGAGGTCCAGTGGCGCGACCATGCCGCGCCCGGAGTCGCATTCAGTATAGTCTTTGCGGAAAATTGCAGTACAACGCGGCCAACTCGTATTTGTAGGACCGCAAAATGTTCAAGACTCCTGAACCCGTTGTTGGCAATGACCAGCCGACCGTCGTTAAATCCTGGGATGAATGGTCACCGCTGAAACACGTCATTGTTGGCGTTGCAGATGGCTGCATGATCCCCCCTTCTGAACCAGCGCTCGACGCCAAGGTTCCCGAAGATTCCGACATGAAAGGCCAGTGGGGCCCGCGCACCCAGGAGACCGTCGACAAGGCCAATGAGCAGCTCGACAATTTTGCAAAAGTGCTGACCGAGCGCGGTGTGCGGGTTGACCGTCCAACCCCGATCGATTTCTCGCAGCCCGTGTCGACGCCTGACTGGGACAATCCCTCAAGCTTCGGCTGCATGCCGCCGCGCGACGTGATCCTGACGGTCGGCAAGGAAATGCTCGAAGCGACCATGTCCTATCGCTGCCGTTTCTTTGAATATCTGTGCTATCGCCCGCTGCTGCAGCGCTACTACAATGAAGATCCCGGCATGCGCCACGAAAGCGCGCCGAAGCCGCGCCTTACCGATGCCGACTATCATCCCGACTATCTGTCGGAGACCATCGGTGTTGAAAAGCGGCTGGAATGGACGGCTGCCAAACACTTCGTGACAACCGAAGAAGAGCCGCTGTTCGATGCCGCCGACGTGCTGCGTTTTGGTAAGGACCTGGTCGTACAGCACGGCTTTACCACCAATCTGAAGGGCATTGACTGGCTGAAGCGCCACTTCCCGGACCACCGGGTCACCGCCGTCAACTTCCCCGGCGACCCCTACCCGATTCACATCGACGCGACCTTCACGCCGATCCGTCCCGGTCTGATCATCAACAATCCGGAACGGCGTCTGCCTGACGACCAGCGTGAATTCTTCCATCGCAATGACTGGGAGATCGTCGACGCCGCCCGTCCAGCCCACAACAACCCGCCACCGCTGTGCTATTCCTCGGTCTGGCTGTCGATGAACGTTTTGATGGTCGACGAAAAAACCGTTTGCTGTGAAGCCAGCGAAGTCAACCAGATGGAACAGTTCGACAAAATGGGTCTGGAAGTTCTGCCGATCCCGTTCCGCGACGCTTACGCCTTTGGTGGCGCGCTGCATTGCGCGACGACAGACGTCTACCGCGAAGGCGACTGCCAGGACTATTTCCCCAAGGGCTAGAGCTTAGAGGATAACCTCCTCCAGCGCCTTGGGGTGATCGGTGATCTGCTCATACCCGGTGTCGGTGACAATAAAGCTGTCACCGACCTGGGCGCGGAAAAAGCCTGACTGACTGACGGAGCCGTCGACGGCCAGCACCATGCCGGGCTGCAGGATGGTTTTATCGCCGAACACCAGTTCCGGCTTTTCCAAAAAACTGTAGCCGGTGGCCCGACCGCAGCGGAACGGATAATCGTATCCGGCCTCCTGAATGACACTTGCATAGGCCTCATGCACGCTTTCTGCGGTAACGCCCGGCTTCAGCACGTCCAGTGCTGCCCGCTGGCTGGCGACGGCGACTTCATAGATTTCCGCCTGCCGCTGATCGACCACTTCGCCGATCCAGAAGGTCCGGTCAAAACCCAGTTTGAAGCGATGGAAATTGGTCATGCCGCAGAAACACAAAAAGACCGGTTCGCCACGGCGCATGATGCGGGTTGAAGCGCGGTGGTGGGGCTTGGTGATTTCCGGACCGGAGGCCATGATCTGCAGAAAATGCGTATTGGGCGACATGCAGCCATCCTCGTAGTGCGCTTCCAGCAATTCGGCAGCCTTGCGGGTACCCGCCTGTGACGTCGCCAAGGCA
The DNA here is from genome assembly GCA_013214695.1 of Rhizobiaceae bacterium. Classification (GTDB taxonomy): domain Bacteria; phylum Pseudomonadota; class Alphaproteobacteria; order Rhizobiales; family Rhizobiaceae; genus Pseudahrensia. Next base: position 4,342 of record JABSRX010000158.1, read on the forward strand.
ACCTCGTATTCGGCCACACCATCGCCAATGGCGCCCCGTCCTGCGGCCATCATGGCGATGGCCACCTCACCGGCATGGCGGGCCAGCTGCAGTTCCTGTGGTGATTTGATCATCCGCATCTGGGTGATGATCGGTCCGATATCGCTGATCCGGCTCGCGTCAACGCATTGGTCGACGTAGGCGCGGACAAGCGGTGGCATTTGATCAGGCTGGATGGCGACCGTGCCTTTGCCCGCCAGCGCTGACGGCAGTTCCTCACGCCATTCATTGCCCAGTCCGTCGTTCCAGGCGGCAATGCGGTCAACCTGCGCCGCGGCGGTGGCCATGTCCATTTCCATGCTCGGCGTGATCAGCAGGCTGTCACCATCACGCGGCACCAGCAGGAGGGTGGGACGGCCAAACTCCATGTGGAGATAGTCGTAATAGCCGGTGAAATAATAGACGCAGTCATCGTCGGTGATGACCGCCAGATCGATATCGCTATCAGCCAGATGACGGCGCAACTGGGTCATGCGATGGGCGTAGGCTTCGGCCAGAGAATTCTTGCTCATGGGGTCTTGCTGTCCTTGTCTGACGTGTCGCCATTGTCGTCTTCGTCATGGGTCCGGTAGACGATGAAAAACCGAAACAGCGTCATGAAAAAGAACGCCAGGATCAGGCAGAGTTCTTCGCTGATCCAATCCAGCGCCAAAACATAAAGCAGCCCGCCGAGCAGTGAAATCGTGGCGTAAAGATCCTGTTTCAGGATCGACGGTTGAATGCCGCACAGCAGATCGCGGAACATGCCGCCGGCAACACCGGTGATGCAGCCGAGCACAATGGCGCTGACCATCGGCAGGTTATTGGCCAGCGCGCTTTGAATGCCAACCAGGGTGAACAGCGCCAAACCGATGGCGTCGAGATAGAGCAACAGGCGCAGGCGGCGCCCACCGCCCTCTTTCAGGGTGCGTCCCAGCGCAAAGGTCACCAGCGCCACGGGAACCGCTGTTGCCAGATAGGTCATGTCCTGCAGCCAAAAGACCGGCGAAGTGCCGATCAGCAGGTCGCGCAGGGTGCCGCCACCGACCGCCGTAACAATCGCCAGAACGGTTGCGCCAAACGGGTCAAACTCCTGACGCACCCCCTGCACGGCGGCGGATGCGGCCATCACGGCCGTGGCCACGACGGTGAGCAAGGTGATCAGCGGGGCAAAGGAAGACAGGGCAGACACGTTCAATTCATTTCCAGGCGAGCATCTTGATGATGCCCAGACAGATTATCGGAAGGCTAGCACGTTCCCGGCGATTGTCCTGCACAGATTTCCAACACCCGCAGCGTCAGTCGATATAGGCGTCGGCCCGCTGTCCGGCCCGTTCCAGATGGATCGGCAGGACTTTGCCATAGAGCTGGCGCGTGCGCTCGGGAGCGCCGACCATGTTGGGCTCTTCGACATAGGAGAAAATGGCCACATAGCGTGGCGTCGGTCCCTTCAAAGGGGCGACCCGGTGCAAGGAATACCGGCCCTTGAACAGCTGCAGATCACCAGGCTCCAGAACCAGCTTGACGATCTTGTCCGAGGTGCCGTCCAGCACCCGCCGCACTTCTGGGAAATTTTCGCCATCGTCCACCCCACCGCTGCCGCCGCCGTCGCCGTCGCCATCGCCGCTGCTGCGGATGTTGGGCGCATATTCGAATTCACCTCCCGCCTCGGCGTTTTGAATGGCCAGGGTGACGGTGAAATTATTGGTGTCAAAGTGCCAGGGAAAGCCCTCCCCCTCTTCCGCCATGTTGATGATGACGTCGGCCAGCGGATCCGCATATCGGTAGAATTCCTGCTGCTCCATGCAGGCCTGGATGAAGGGATCAAAGGCCGGGAAATCATGCAGGCGGCGCAACGGGCCGTTGGACTGAAAATTGTCGGCGGGAATGAAATTNTTGGACCGGTCAAAAAACGCCCGCCGTGGATCGTCTTCCGGCAGGGAGGGATCGTCCTTGGTGAAATAGGGATTGGTGCGGTTGTAGGACCGATGGCCGTTGTCGCGCACCGACTCCGCTTCTTCGGTCAGCATGGCAATGCCCTCGGGTCGGACAAAGCCCTTCAGGACGGCGCACCCGTCATCATCCAGCGAGCTGCGAATATTCGCCAGCAAGGCGTCGAGCTCCGGCCCGGGCTGATGGATGGGATAGCGATCCAGATCAATCAGGTGTTCGGCATCAATCGGCATGGTGAATTCCCCGCGTGTGTTCCACACAGGGAGTTTGACGCGCTCAAAGGGCGCATACTTTCACATATCCGACACCGTCGTGGATGGCGTGATCAGTCGCGCTGTGAAATACCACCGTTGGCGGCGGACCATTCGTAGGGCGCGTTGAGGAACTTTTCGACTTCGTTGAGCGTGTGTTCATCAAACCGCTGGGTGCGTCTGGTTTCTTCCAGAATGTCCCACCAGGTACCTAGGTGATGCAGGGTGATGCCCATATCGGCCATCAGCTTGGGCGTGTCCTTGAAGATGTCGTAGTAGAAAACCGCAAATGTGTGGCTGATCTCGGCGCCCGCCTCGCGGATCGCTTCGGCGAATTTGCGCTTCGAACCACCGTCGGTGGTCAGATCCTCGACCAGCAGAATGCGGTCGCCATCCTTGAAATCACCTTCGATCAGCGCGTTGCGGCCAAAACCTTTCGGCTTCTTGCGCACATAGACCATCGGCAGGCCCATGCGCTCGGCGATAAACGCGGCAAACGGGATCCCAGCGGTTTCACCCCCTGCGACGGCATCGAACTGCTCATAACCGGCATCGCGGTAAATGGTCGAACAGGCGAAATCCATCAGCGCGTTGCGAATGCGCGGATAGGAGATCAGTTTGCGGCAGTCGATATAGACCGGGCTGGCCAGGCCGGAGGTGAAGATATAGGGCTCGTCGGAGCGGAAATGCACGGCTTCGATTTCCAGCAACATCTTGGCCAGTTGCTGCGCCATGAAGGCTTTGTCGGGAAACGAATTGTTGAACATGGGCAGGTCTCAGCTGGTTGTGGGTTGCCAATAGAGGTCAAAACCGGGATCGAACACGGTGACGTGGCCGGCACCGGTCTCAAAACCATCGGGATAGGTCACCGGTTCATCACCTTTGACGAGGGTCATTTCGGTCTGATTGACCGGCAGGCCGTAGAAAGTCGGGCCGTTGATCGAGGCAAAATCCTGCAATCTGTCCAGGGCGTCCTCTTCCTCAAACACATGGGCCAACAGGCTCATCGTGTTGATTGAGGTGTAGCAACCGGCGCAGCCGCAGGCGTTTTCCTTCAGATCGGTGGGGTGCGGGGCGCTGTCGGTGCCGAGGAAAAAGCGGCGGTCGCCCGACGTGGCTGCAGCGCGCAGAGCCAGGCGATGTTTCTCGCGCTTGGCCACCGGCAGGCAGTAATAGTGAGGCCGAATGCCGCCGGCGAGAATATGGTTGCGATTGATGATCAGGTGATGGGTGGTGATCGTCGCGCCGAGATCGCTGTCGTTGGACTTCACGTAATTGACGCCGTCTTCCGTCGTCACATGTTCCATCACGACGCGCAGGCCGGGTACGCGGTGGCGCAGCGGATCGAGAACCCGGTCGATAAACACCGCCTCACGATCGAAAATGTCGACCTCCGGATCGGTGACCTCACCGTGAACGCAGAGCGGCACGCCGACGGATGCCATGCGTTCAAGCACCGGCACCACTTTGTCGAAGTCGCGCACCCCCGAATCCGAATTGGTCGTGGCGCCTGCCGGATAGAGTTTCAGCGCCTTGATCAGGCCCGACCTGGCGGCGGCTTCGACGTCGTCNGGATCGGTCGTCTCGGTGAGATACAGCGTCATCAACGGCTGGAAGTCACTGCCCTGCGGCAGCGCCGCCAGGATGCGGTCGCGGTAGGCCGCCGCATGGGCACCGGTCACGACGGGCGGCACCAGATTGGGCATGATGATGGCGCGGGCAAAATGGGCGGCGGAGTGGCCGATGACACCTTCCAGCATGCCACCGTCACGCAGATGCAGATGCCAGTCATCAGGGGTGGGGATCGTCAGCTTGTTCATGGTGACCTTCGCAAAAATCGCTCGCCATCGGGTAGAGCGGCAGCGGCGCGTTGGCAAGGGTCGAGAGGGCGGAATTGACTGGCACAGACCATCTAGACACAGTAAATTGCGATCTCGCAGCAAGCCTGCCGCAGCTTTTCATCCAGCCCCCCAATACGACGGAGCGCTTATGTCCGCCAATCCGACAATGGAAATCCGCCCTGCCCGGACCGATGATGTGCCCGACCTGACGGCGCTGTTGAACCAGATTATTGAGCGTGGCGGCACGACGGCCTACCAGCAAACCCTGACAGAAGCGGATTTTGCAGCCAAGTTTTTCGACGAGGCGGATCTGCTCGGTTTTCATGTTGCGTGTCTGCCGGACGGCCGGCGGCTTGGCTTTCAACACCTGCAGGCCTTGTCAAAACTGCCGGATGATTGGGGCGATATCGCCACATTTGCGCTGATCGACAGCCCGGTTCGGGGCGTCGGCACAGCGTTGTTTGAGGCCACCAGGGCGAAGGCGCAGGAGCTGAAATTGGTTGCCATCAACGCCACCATTCGCGCCGACAACGTGCCGGGCCTGGCCTATTATTCGAAAATGGGTTTTGTCGATTATGCCGTCGCCGAAGCGGTTCCGCTCAGTGACGGCACGCTGGTCGACCGGATCTCGAAGAAATTCCTGCTCAAATAAGCCGACCGGAACACCGCAGTGAATTGACGCCAGCCCTTTGGAACCATAGAACGGCGCAGCATTTTATGACTTTCCTGCCAACTGGAAAACCGCATGTCCCACAATACGTTCGGCCATCTGTTCAGATTCACCACCTGGGGCGAGTCCCACGGGCTGGCACTCGGCTGCGTGGTCGATGGTTGCCCGCCTGGCCTGGTGATCAGTGAAGAGGAGATCCAGACCTATCTGGACAAGCGCAAGCCGGGTCAGTCGCGCTATACGACCCAGCGCCGTGAAGCCGATCAGGTCAAGGTTCTGTCCGGTGTGATGCCCCAGGAAGATGGCTCCTGGCTGAGCACCGGCACGCCGATTTCGATGATGATCGAAAACACCGACCAGCGCTCCAAGGATTACAGCGAGATCGCCAAGCGCTACCGCCCCGGCCATGCCGACTACACCTATGACGCCAAATACGGCATTCGCGACTATCGCGGCGGTGGGCGCTCGTCAGCCCGTGAGACGGCGGCCCGCGTTGCCGCCGGCGCGATTGCCCGCAAGATCATTCCAGGCGTCACCGTAAGGGCCGCTCTGGTGCAGATTGGCACCCACAAGGTCGACCGCTCGCGCTGGGATTGGGCCGAAGTCGACAACAACCCGTTCTTCTGCCCGGACCCGGCGATGGCCGAGACCTGGGCGACCGAACTTGACAAGGTGCGCAAGGCCGGATCCTCCGTTGGTGCCGTCATCGAAGTCGTGGCCGAAGGCGTGCCAGCCGGTTGGGGCGCACCGATCTACGGCAAGCTCGACCAGGACATTTGCAGCGCCTTCATGTCGATCAATGCCGTCAAAGGCGTCGAAATCGGCAATGGTTTTGAAGCCGCTGCGATTTCCGGCGAAGAAAACGCCGACCAGATCCGCATGGGCGACGATGGACCGGTCTTCCTGTCCAACCAGTCGGGCGGCATTTTGGGCGGTATCTCATCGGGCCAACCGGTTGTTGCCCGGTTTGCCGTCAAACCCACCTCATCCATCCTGACCCCGCGCCAGTCGATCACCTCCGACGGCGAAGAGGTCGACGTGATGACAAAAGGCCGGCATGACCCGTGTGTCGGCATTCGCGCTGTGCCGATCGGCGAAGCGATGATGGCCTGTGTGCTGGCCGACCACTTCCTGCGCCATCGTGGGCAAATTGGAGAAACTGAATGACAACCGACATGGAACGGGTCGCCGAAGCAATTCGCGCCTTTGAGCGCGGCGAAGTGGTGGTGGTCACCGACGATGATGACCGCGAAAATGAAGGCGACCTGATCGTCGCCGCTGTCCACTGCACGCCGGAAATCATGGGCATGTTCATTCGCCACACATCTGGCATTGTTTGCGCGCCAATGACCGGCGACGAAGCGCGGCGTTTGAATCTGGCGCCGATGGTTGCCGAAAACGATGCACCGCACTCCACAGCGTTCACCGTCAGCGTTGATTATCGTCATGACACGACGACCGGCATTTCGGCCGAGGAACGCTGCTCGACCGTGCGTGCGCTTGCCAACCCGAACGCCGGCGCGCAGGACTTT
>JABSRX010000159.1 GCA_013214695.1 Rhizobiaceae bacterium
CCGATGATCCGCCATATGGATCATCTGATCGAACATCTGGGTGAGGACCATGTGGGGCTCGGATCCGACTTCGATGGATGCATCGTGCCCAGGCTGATTGGTGACGTGACCGGCGTGCCTAAGTTGCTCGACGCGTTGGGCGCACACGGCTATGACGCGCCGCTGCTCAACAAACTGGCGCGGGACAACTGGATCAATTGTCTTGATCGAACTTTGAAGAGTTAGGCGGCCTGATCCGACAACCGGGCCAAGCACTCTTCCTTCGACAAGACGGCCATCACATCAAACACGCCGGGCGACGTTGTGCGACCGGTCAGTGCGGCCCGGATCGGCTGCGCGACTTTGCCGAGCTTCAACTCCTGTTCCTTGGTAAAGGTGCGGACCTCTTCCTCGATGGTTTCCAGTGTCCATTCCGACAAGGCTTCCAGGCGCGGGATCAGCGCGCCGAGTACGGAACGTCCAGCCGCGTCGTCGCCGTCGAGAATGCCAGCGGCCTTGTCTTCCATCGGCAGCGGACGTTCGACAAACAGGAACCGGGCGCCGTCAATCAGTTCCAGCAACGTTTTGGCGCGTTCTTTCAAGCCGGGCATTGAGATCAGCAATTGAGCTTCAATCGCGTCCGTCCAGCGCTCTTCAAACCAGGCGCCATTTTCAATTTCCGGCAAAACCCGCTTGATCTGGGCGATCAGATGGGCGTCATCGGCCTCACGAATGTAGTGTCCATTCATGTTTTCAAGTTTGGCAAAATCAAACCGGGACGGTGACTTGCCGATGCCGTCCAGGCTGAACAGGTTGAAGAGCTGCTCATTGGTGAAGAACTCATCGTCGCCATGCGCCCACCCCAGGCGCACCAAATAATTGCGTAGCGCCTCGGGCAGATAACCCATGGCGCGATAGGCTTCAGCGCCGGTCGCCCCGTGGCGTTTCGACAGTTTGGCACCGTCTGGGCCGTAGATCAGCGGGATATGGGCCATTTCTGGAACATCCCAACCCAATGCGTTGTAAATGACCGTCTGACGCGCTGCATTGGTCAGGTGATCGTCCCCGCGAATGATGTTGGTGACCCCCATGTCATGGTCGTCCACCACCACGGCGAGCATATAGGTCGGCGTGCCGTCGGAACGCAGCAGCACAAGATCGTCGAGATCCTTGTTGGGGAACCGGACCTCGCCCTGCACCTTGTCCTGGATGACCGTTTCACCGTGCAAAGGTGTTTTGATGCGGATCACCGGATCCACACCCTCGGGCGCATCCGACTCCGGACGATCCCGCCAGCGACCGTCATAGCGGGGAGGGCGCTTTTCGGCACGCGCCTTCTCGCGCATCTCTTCCAGTTCTTCCTGGCTGGCATAGCAGCGATAAGCCTGTCCCGCAGCGAGCAGTTGCTCGACAGCCTCACGATGGCGGTCAACGCGTGAGAATTGTGAGATCGGCTCGCCATCCCAATCGAGCCCCAGCCAGCTCAGCCCATCAAGCAAGGCATCAACGGCTTCCGGTGTGGAGCGCGCCCGGTCGGTGTCCTCGATGCGCAGCAACATCTTGCCGCCGTTGGCCTTGGCGTAAAGCCAGTTGAACAGAGCTGTACGGGCGCCACCAATATGCAGGTAGCCGGTTGGGGAGGGCGCAAAACGTGTGACGACGGGGGCAGACATGGATCGCTCAATCGTGGTTGGGAGGAATTGGTTGCCCGTTTAGCACAGGATTGCAATCATACAAGCCATCACAGTGCAACCGATTGCCGCCGCATGCACGGAACCGGAAACAAGCGGCAGGCTGATATGCGCAAGCGTGATCAGATCAAATTTGAATCTCCACCCCAGGATGCGCAACAGGATTCGGCCGCAGACGCCAAACGTCCTTGGGATGCCGGCAAGCTTGTCGCCGTTCGGATCAGGTTTCGCTATGCACTAGGCTGGCGCTATCTGTTGGCCGCCGAATGGCTGCAAAGGCAGTTGCTTCATGAGCAGGCACATCGAGGCGGATTTTTGTGGGTGCCGGTCCTGATTGGAAGCGGCAGCCTGCTTTACTTCCATCTGCCGCGGGAGCCGTTGAGCTGGGCGTTTCCGATGGCGGCGGTTGCGTTTGCGTTGCTGGCTCGGTGGAGGCGGGGGGCGGTGTCACGGGTGCTGTTTGTCAGTCTGGCGCTGATTGCGCTTGGCGTATCGCTTGCCCAGTGGCGGGTTTCGCGCCTGGCGACGATCACGCTTAAATCCAGTGTGGTGGCCATCGTAACGGGGCAAGTGGTTCGGGCCGAACTGCGTGCCGATGGTCGGGCGCGCTATACCCTGCGTGTGCATGCCATCGACGACTGGAAAGAATTGCCTCAAAAGGTCAGGCTGACCAGCCGCAAGGACAGCCGACCATACGACATCGGCGATGTGATAGCCGGACGAGCTCGGCTTGGGCCTCCACCGGGTCCCGCATTGCCGGGCGGTTATGACTTTCGCTTTTTTGCGTGGTTTGACGGCATCGGTGGCTCCGGGTTTTTTCTGGGCCATCCTGAACGGTCCGTCACGCCCGAACCGGGCGTTGCCGCCGTCGCCGCCGCCGCCGCGGCCGGTGGCATATCGCTGAAGATCAACGCCCTGCGTCACCAGATTACGCACATTCTGCGCCAGGCTTTGCCCGCACAATCCGCAAGCCTTGCTGCAGCTTTGATTGTCGGTGATCGCAGCGGTATCGATGAGGCCACCAACGAAGCGCTGCGGCGCTCGGGATTGGCGCATATTCTGGCGATATCGGGCCTTCATATGGCACTTGTTTCGGTAACGGTCATCGGCCTGGTCCGTCTGATTGGTGCCTTTCATATGGAGTTTGCCCAGCGCCACTCGCTGAAGAAATGGGCGGGAGGCTTGGGATTGGTTTTCGCCAGTGCCTATCTGTTGGTGTCCGGCGCCAATGTCTCTGCCCAGCGCGCCTATGTGATGGTTGCCATCATGCTGGTGGCGGTAATCTTGGACCGCCGTGCATTGACCATGCGCAATGTGGCGCTGGCCGCTCTTGTGGTTTTGGCTTTCGCACCAGAAGCGTTGATGCATCCCGGCTTTCAGATGTCGTTTGCTGCGGTGGCAGCCCTGGTCAGCACTTTCGAGATACTGTCAGCAAAATCAGCTGAACGCGATGCAGGTGCGCCGAAGACGCCGGCCGGTGTCTATTGGTTCCGGATCTGCCGCTATCTGTTTGGATTGGCCGCCGTGCCGTTGATCGCCGGCTTGAGCACCGGGCTGTTCGCTGCCTATCACTTTTACCGCATCGCACCGTTGGGTCTGTTGGCCAATTTGTTGGCCATGCCGATCGTCTCGGTTTTGGTCATGCCATTGGCTTTGATGAGCACGGTGTTGATGCCCTTTGGACTGGAACAGATTGCCCTGGTGCCCATGGGATTGGCGCTGCAATGCGTGGTCGCCATCGCACAGTGGGTGTCAAACCTCAGCACTGCAGGTTCGACAGGGTATGTGCCGAAAACCGCGCTTGTCCTTGGTTCACTCGGACTGATGATCGCGACGCTTTGCCGATCGCAATTGAAGTGGGCATGTATTGCCTGTTTTGCACTCTCAGTCCTGGTTTTGCTCGATCGTCGCATGCCCGACGCCATCATATCCGAAAGTGGGCGCCAGATCGGTCTCTTGCTCGAGGACGGCAGCATGGTGTTGGCAAAACCCGATGCCGAGAAATTCACAACCCGGTTGTGGCGCGAGGCCACGGCCAGGACAGACGAGAGCACTCCTTCCAAGGCTGCAACACACCGCAGCTGTGATCGATTTGGCTGTGTCCTGCAGAAGCCCGGATTGGTGATTGTACAGCTACGCAGCACCGCGCGCCTGAGCCTGGACTGCCGATTGGCCGACATACTGGTCGTGCCCTACAGCGTCCCGTGGGCCTGTCAGTTTCTGCCGGTCAACAAACGACCGATCGTGATTGACGCGCAGTCCTTGCGGTCCGGTGGAGCGCACAGCATTTATGCGCAAGCAATGGCAGATAATGGACAGGACGAAAAAAGATTCTCCGTCCAGCCCGCGAGACGCGACAGCGGTCGGTTATGGCAGAACTAACTATTCTATATTTTTTAATGATAAGAGCGTATTAGGCCAACAAGCTTGCCCTGAACATCAACTCTATCCGGACCAAAGGCACGTGTCTCATAGGCCGGATTGGCTGCTTCAAGCAGTATTTCTTGCCCCTGACGGCGGAAGGTCTTCAAGGTCGCTTCTTCATCGTCGATCAGGGCGACGACAATGTCACCAGGAGTCGCCACATTGGTTTTCTGAATAAGCACTGTATCGCCATCCAGAATGCCTGCTTCGATCATCGAGTCGCCGTTGACCTCAAGCGCATAATGCTCGCCACGCCCCAGCATTTCCGGTGATACCGTCACCATATGGGTGTTGTCCTGAATGGCCGAAATCGGCGTACCCGCTGCGATCCGGCCCATGACCGGCACGGTGGAAAAACCAGGATTGTCGTCATTGGCAGGCGCTGCGGGCGCGGCGGCGGCAGCGGCAGCGGATGGCGGCAATACCGATACATTGGACGTCGAAGTTGACGCCGCCGCAGTCGTTTCAGGCAATTTGAGAATCTCAAGCGCGCGGGCCCGGTTGGGCAGCCTTCGGATAAAGCCGCGCTCTTCCAAAGCTGTGATCAATCGGTGGATCCCCGACTTGGACTTCAGCTCCAAGGCATCTTTCATTTCATCGAAGGAAGGGGGGACACCAGCCTCTTGAAGACGTTCGTGAATGAACATGAGCAATTGGTGCTGTTTGCGCGTAAGCATGGCTCTATCCGTTTCTGTCCGTGGCGTGGTGTTTACCTGCGCCTGATTCGGTCAACAAAGTGATACAAAACAAGAACAAGTTAGCATGTTCTTAATGTGTTCTGCAACTTTTCTCGTTTTGCCCCCGGAATTTGGACCGTTTGAGAACGGCTCTAGAGCAGAATGATCTCGCAAGGATCGCCCACTTTGGCTGCCGGGGCATGCGCCGGGCGGATCATCAGGCAGGTTGCTTCGGCCAGTATGGACAGTATGGAGCTGTCCTGATTGGCGAACGGCGTGACATGATAGCCGCCGTCGCGCTCAACATGGGTCGCGCGCATGAATTCTTCGCGTTGATCGTTTTCAGCAAGATCAATGGCCAATTGCGCCGGCAGGCGGGTCGCGTGCGGCGACAGGCCCGTCAGCAGGCGGATCAATGGGGCGAGAAAGATCTGGGCGCAGACAAGGCTGGATACCGGATTGCCGGGCAATCCCAAAAACCGCTGCGCGCGCGGTCGATTGAGCAACTCGCCATACATAACCGGTTTGCCCGGACGCATCGCAAGTTTCCAGAAATTCAGCGTCACACCCTTGTCCTTCAACCCCGCTGCTACGAGATCGTGATCGCCAACAGAGGCACCACCTAACGTGACAACGATGTCCGCCTCTTCGGCTGCGTGAAACTTCGCTTGCAGGGAGTCGGGCGTGTCGAGAGCAATGCCCAAATCAAGAACCTCGCCGCCAGCGCGACGCACGATATCGGCGACACCAAAGCTGTTCGAGGCGATGATCTGATCCACCGCAGGCGTTTGACCGGGCAGGACCAATTCGTCCCCAGTCGCAATAATCGCCACAACCGGCTGACGATAGACCGGCAGCGTTGGGTGATTGAGGGCCGCTGCAAGCGACAGCGTTGCCGGGTTGAGCTGATCGCCGGCCTTCAACAAGACGTCGCCTTCGCTGAAGTCGAGCCCTTTAGGGCGTACATAGCGTCCCTTGGTCTCTCCCTTGGAAATGGTGACCGTGTCACCATCTCTTTGCGCATTCTCCTGAATGGCAATGGTATCAGCGCCCGGTGGCACCGGTGCACCTGTAAAGATGCGCACACATTGTCCCGGCTTGATCTCATCGTGAAATCCGTGACCGGCGGCCGACTCGCCAATGACGTCCAACGTCACCGGACAGGTCTCGACATCTTCAAACCGCACCGCATAGCCATCCATCGCCGACGCGGGGAAGGGAGGCTGGGTTCGCGTCGCTGCCAGATCCTGGGCAAGAACGCGGTTGGAGGCCTCGGCCAGTGGCACATCTTCGGCGTCAACGTGCTCGATATTTGCCAAGATGCGCTGCAGCGCTTCATTGACCGGCAGCAAGGCGCTCATCTCTTGAGTTGACCTTGAGGATCGATGGACCAATCGCCCGACTTGCCGCCGGATTTCGACACCACGCGTGTCGGTCCAATCGCCATGCCGCGATCGACCGCCTTGGCCATGTCGTACACGGTCAGCGCGGCCACACTGGCGGCCGTCAGCGCTTCCATCTCAACGCCAGTCTGCCCGGTGACCTTGGCCATGGCTTCAATGCGCAGCCCAGGCAGGTCTGCGTCTGCATCAATATCGACGGCAACCTTGGTCAGCGCCAACGGATGACACAGGGGAATGAGGTCATGGGTTCGTTTGGCTGCCATAATGCCGGCGAGTCGAGCGGTTGCCAGAACATCGCCCTTTTTGGCGTTACCTGACAGGATCAGCTCGAGTGTTTCCGGCTTCATCACCACGCAGCTCTCGGCGACGGCAACGCGGGTCGTATGATCCTTGTCGGCAACATCGACCATGTTGGCGCTGCCATCCGAAGCAATGTGGGTGAGTTCGTCGCTCATTCAGGCCGCGCTGGTCTGTTGGGCCGGTTTGGTCAGCAGATCGCGGGTCGCCGTGGCAACGTCCTGCTGACGCATCAGGCTTTCGCCGATCAGGAAGGTGTTGACGTCAATGGCCGCCATCCGGGAAAGATCTTCAGGGGTAAACAGGCCCGACTCGCCAACCACGATGCGTTCGGCAGGTACCAGCGGGGCCAGATCTTCTGTCGTGGTCAGGCTGACCTCAAATGTCTTCAGATTGCGGTTGTTGATGCCCAGCAGACACGATTTCAGTTGCAAAGCGCGGTCGAGCTCTTCGCGGTTGTGAACTTCAAGAAGCACATCCATGCCGAGTTCGAAGGCTGTGTCTTCAAGAACCTTGGCCTCATCATCGGTCAATGCAGCCATGATGATCAAGATGCAGTCGGCGCCCCACGCACGGGCCTCATAGACCTGATACGGATCGTACATGAAGTCCTTGCGCAAACAGGGCAGGGATACAGCGTCGCGCGCATTGGTCAGGAACTCGGGGGCTCCTTGAAACGAAGGCGTGTCGGTCAGAACCGACAGGCACGCCGCGCCACCTTGCTCATAAGCTTGCGCCAGCGACGGCGGATCAAAGTCCTCGCGGATCAGACCCTTTGACGGGCTGGCTTTCTTGATTTCTGCAATAAGCGCATATTGATCTGCAGCATGTTTGGCGCGCAATGCTTCGGCAAAGCCACGGGGGGCGGAGACATCTGCCAGCCGGGCTTTCAGCTCATCGACGGACACAGTTGCTTTCGCCGCGGCGATTTCTTCGCGCTTGTAGGCGCCAATCTTTTCCAGAATATCACTCATCGACCTATCCGTTCGAGACTTCGACCAGTTTTGCCAGCGCTTTGGCTGCCGCGCCGCTGTCAATCGACTCGGCTGCCATCTGTGCGCCGGTCTTGAGGTCGCTTGCCACGCCGGAAACCAGCAGTCCGGCTCCGGCATTCAACAATACCATGTCACGATAGGCGTTTTTATCGCCGTCCAGAACCCCCTTCAGCGCCGCCGCGTTGTAGGCGGCATCACCACCCTTCAGGTCCGCCAATGCATGGCGACCAACGCCAGCATCTTCCGGTTCGATCTCGAAACTGGATACCGATCCATCTTTCAATTCATAGACCGTGCTGGTGCCGGTCACGGTCAATTCGTCCATACCGTCGCCATGGACCAACCAGGCGTGCTCGGAACCCAGGTTCTTCAACACATTGACCATGGGCTCGAGCAGTTCCGGCATGAACGCGCCCACGACCTGGCGTTTAGCACCGGCTGGATTGGAGAGGGGCCCGAGAATGTTGAAAATCGTGCGGGTGCCCAGCTCCACACGGCTGGGGCCGACAAAGCGCATCGCTGCGTGATGGGCCGGTGCAAACATGAAACCAACACCCGCTTCGCGAATGCACCGCGCCGTGCCATCAGCACCGGTTTCCAGGTTGACGCCAAGACTTTCCAACGTGTCGGCCGTGCCCGTTTTTGAAGACAGCGCTCTGTTGCCGTGTTTGGCCACCTTGGCGCCTGCGCCAGCCATGACGATCGCCGAGCAGGTGGAGATGCTGTAGGTGCCGGTCTGGGTGCCGCCGGTACCAACAATGTCGGTGGCGCCTTCCGGGGCATCCACTTTCAGCATCTTGGCGCGCATCGTCGAGACGGCGCCGGTGATTTCATCCACCGTTTCACCGCGCACCCGAAGGGCCATCAAAAAGCCGCCGATCTGGCTGGGTGTCGCGTCGCCCGACATCATGATGTCGAATGCCGCCTGCGCCTGATCGCGGGTCAGCGACTGGCCAGCGGCAACGATGCCAATCAATTCCTTGAATTCAGTCATGGTCTCTTCCTCGGCCAGCACAAGTTATTCGGCTGGCCGAGCCTGTCGTTAATGCCCTTGGGTCAGAACCCGTTGGATGAGCGTTGGATTTTGCGTCACCGAATAGGTGTTTTGAAGGTTGACGATCATCTGGCTAAGCAGATCGTCTGCGGCGCCCTGATTGGCGATCTGCACCTGTTCCTGCGGTACGTCGACAATCTGCGCTTCAACGCCCTTGCGTTCCGCAACGGTGATCACAAGCTTCTGGTTGGGTTGGCTGCCATCGGTGATGGTGATGGCCTTTTCATCGCCAATAAACCCAGCTGCAGTTGCACTGCGCGGAAAGCCGTCCTGTTGACCGGTTCGCTTCAGCAGGGCGGTGTTCTGCACAAACAGATTGGACTCAAGCGCCAGATCTTCCAGTTTCGCTCCGCGCTCCAGGCGTTCTTTCATTTGTTCGGCTTTTTCGGCAATGCGCTTGTTCTGCTCAGCGGCAATCCAGTCGGCTTTGACCCTGTCGGTTACCTCGTCCAGCGTACGGTCGCGTGCTGGGTCAATTTTCTGCACATCGTACCAGACATAGCCCACATTGTTGACGTCCAGCGGGCTGGCCTGACCACCGACTTCCGTCTGGAAGGCCTGGGCAAGCAGGTCGCTGGATACGGGAATATCCGTGATGATCGTATCATCCGGGCGCTGGCCGCGGCGGCTGACAGCTTCGATGACGCGCGAGGATACGCCAACACGGTCGCCGACTTCCTTCAAACTGGTGCCAGCAGCGCGGGCATCCTCAACGGTTTCCTGTACGTCCAGAATGGTGTCGGAAGCCTTCTGAAGCGCCAGGTCCTTGCGGATTTCATCTTTGACTTCATCGAGTGGCTGGGTTGCTTCCGGTGTCATTTCAGTCACGCGGATCATGGTTGGGCCAAATGGCCCCTGGAGAATTTCACTCGGTGTGTTCAATTCCAGAGCGAAAGCGGCGTCACGAATGGCTTCCGGCAATTGAGGCCGGCTCAGGAAACCAAGATCGGCGTCGGCCAGGGTCACGTTGTTGTCGCTCAGCACGGTTTCAAACAACCTACCTTCAGACAACGACTTGACCGCAGCGTCGGCGAGTTCCTGAGATTTGAAGACGATCTGCTGAACCTTGCGGCGCTCCGGCGTGCGGTAGCTAGCAATGCGTGATTCATAGTCGGCGGCGATGTCTTCTTCGGAAATAGCCGATTCATCGGCCAGATCAGCTGGCTCGATCTTCAGGATTTCAAGTTTGCGGTATTCCGGCGCAGAGTAGTTTTTGATGTTCTCGTCGAAATAGGCCTTCAACTGCTCGTCTGTCGGATCCGCCACCGGATCGATCTCGTTGGCGGTCAAAGTCAGATAGGCAAACTTGCGCTCTTCGTTGGTATAATCCCGCAGCACATTGCTGAATACGTCCGGCAGCAGACTGTTGGTTGCAAAGGACTGCATGACCTGGCCACGGACTGCCGAAGCATTTTGCAGAGCAATAAAGTCGCTCTCGCGCATTTGCGCATTGTAAACAGCCTGGCGGAAGGTCTCACGATTGAACTTGCCGGAAGAGTCCGCAAAGGCCGGGTTTTCAGCCAGCATTTTTGCCAATTGGTCCTCGGAAAGGGCTAGCGACTGTACGCGGGCAAACTCATCCAGGACGCCGAACGAAACGATCGTGCTCATGGTGCGCGATTCCACCCCATAAAGGCGCGCTTCCTCTTGCGTCAGCCGGCGACCGAAACGCTGCTGCATCTCGTTCATGCTGCGGTTGTAGGCGGCCAGGTATTCGCGGATTGAAATGGAGGTTTCACCGACCTGTGCTATGGTGTTGGAGTTGGCACCGCCAAGCATCGAGCCTGAGACACCCCACATGGCGAAGCCGCCGATGAGTAGAATGAGAAGGATCTTGGCTGTCCATCCTTCAATCGCTTTTCGCATGAATGAGATCAATTTACTGATTCCTGTTGTCGCTGGTAACTTGCTTGCGCGGCGTTTGCCGCAACATATGGTCACAAGAACGCAACAGCAAGCATCTATGCGATCAGAAAACGTTGATTTTACCGCGTTAGCTGCGTAGTCAGCATCCAGTTTAATTTGGCCTTCGGAGCATCAAATGACCCCTGACATTACACCGCTGGTGGCGGGCAACTGGAAAATGAATGGTGAGCGTGACGCGCTTGACCAACTTGCCCTGATCGCGAGAGGGGTTGATGAGGAACTGGCCGAGGCACTGGACGTTGTCATTTGCCCGCCTGCCACATTGCTTTATGTAGCCACAACGCTGTCGGAAGACACACCGCTTGAAGTCGGTGCGCAGGATTGTCATCACGAAGCATCCGGCGCCCATACCGGCGACATCTCGGCCGAGATGATCAAGGATTGCTTCGCTGACTACTGCATTGTCGGCCATTCAGAACGCCGCACTGACCACGGCGAATCC
>JABSRX010000160.1 GCA_013214695.1 Rhizobiaceae bacterium
GGTCATGCGGGCCAGTTTGACCACCACCGTGTCGGATTTCTGGACGCCCCAGAAGTCGCGCAAAGCCTGGCAGCGGTCCTCGGAGACCGATTTTGGACTGAACTCCTCCAGATCGGTGCCGCGATGCACCACCTGCACCTGATCCCTGGCCCAGGGATTGCGGGAGACGATCAGATCACGGGTCCAGCCGGAATTGGCAATCACCACATCGCCGCGCGCCATCACCGAATTGTACCAGGCCTTGAGCCGTGACTTCTGGTTGTAGGAGCCATGATAGGTGGTGACAAAGGGAATGCCGGTGCGGCGGGCGGCGATCAGCGCCGACCAGGCCGGCGCCCGCGACCGGGCATGGATGATCGCGATGTCTTCATCTTTGATCAGCTTCGCCAGACGGCCGGCATTGCGCCAAATGGTGATCAGGTTCTTGCTGTCGAGCGGCAGGGTGATGTGACGGCTGCCCCCGGCGGTCAGGCGCTCCAGCATGCGGCCACCGGCGCTGGCCACCAGCGACGTCCAGCCATGGGCGGTGAGCGCATTGCCGATATCCACGGCGGTGCGTTCTGCCCCACCGGTTTCCAGCGTTGGAATGACCTGCAGTATTTTTGGCGGTTGCATCATCTCACCAGCCGAAGCAAAGTTTGCGCAGTAAAGAGCCAGTCTATGCTGCGCCTCACCCGGCGCGTCAACCAAAACCAGCAAGACGCTGCGCCAAATCGAAAGGCCCGTTCGTGGAAACCAAAGTCACCCTCAATCACCTCTGGGACGGGGAAACCAATGAAATTGCCATGATGAAGGCTGCGGCGACCAATGATGGCCCAAAGCCCGGGTTGGTCTGGCTCGGCGGCTACCGCTCCGACATGGACGGCACCAAGGCACTGGCGATGGTCGAGCAGGCCGCCGATCTCGGCTGCGCCAGCCTGCGGTTTGACTATTCCGGGCACGGCATTTCCGGCGGCGCGTTTGTCGACGGATCAATTTCCCGCTGGGTCGACGAAAGCCTGCAGGTGGTGCTCAACCACACCGCGGGCCCACAGATCCTGATCGGCTCCTCGATGGGTGGCTGGATTGCCCTGCGGCTGGCGCAGGAGTTGAAGGCCAGCAATGAACAGGGCCGGCTGGCCGGCCTGCTGCTGATCGCGCCGGCCCCCGACTTTGCCACCGAACTGATGGAACCTGCCTTCAGCGATGCCCAGCGCCAGGAGATGCAGGAAAACGGCTTCATCAGCGAGCCCAGCGCCTATTCGGACGAGCCGAACATCATCACAAGCAAGCTGATTGAAGACGGCCGCAACAACCGGGTGCTGAACAGCGACCTTGCCGTCGGCGTGCCGGTGCGCATCCTGCAGGGCATGGAAGATCCCGACGTGCCCTATGCCCATGCCCTGCGGCTGGTTGAGTCCCTGGCCCATGACGATGTGCAGATGACCCTGATCAAGGACGGTGATCACCGCCTGTCCCGCGACGAAGATATTGCCCTGCTGAAGCGCACGATTGCCCAGATGGTGAACGCTGATTGAGGACGCCGCGGCGTTCTCAACAACACGCAAATTCACGTGAGAAGCCTTGAAACAGGCCCTCACAAGGGCCAATAGATTCGGACAACACGGGCAACAGGCACCAATAACGGTGCATCAGCGCCTGTGCGACGGACAATGGCAGACGAGGATGGCAGTTTCGGATGAGTGGATCACGCACCCTGCTTGATAAGATCGCCGAATTCATTGCCGGCAAAGTCACTGCCCAGTCCTCGGGCTATGAGCCCTATACGCCGTCTGACCCGGCCAGTCTGCGACGGGCCCTGGAGCCCGGCGATGTGCTGCTGGTGGAAGGCAATCAGAAGGTCTCGGCGGCGATCAAATATCTGACCCAGTCGACCTGGTCGCACGCTGCGCTCTATGTCGGCGAAATTCTCGGTGAAGATGAAAACGGCAACCAGATCTGCCTCATCGAGGTCAATCTTGGCGAGGGCTGCGTTGCCCGCCCGTTGGAGAAATACGAGACCTACAACACCCGCATCTGTCGCCCGGTCGGGCTGACCAAGGAAGACCGCAAGGCCGTCGTCCAGTTCATGGTCGATTCCATCGGCAAGGCCTATGACACGCACAACATCATCGACCTGATGCGCTACCTGTTGCCGACGCCACCGGTGCCGATCCGCTGGCGCCGCAAAATGCTGTCGTTTGGCTCAGGTGACCCGACCCGCGCCATCTGTTCGACCCTGATTGCCGAGGCCTATCAGTCGGTGCGCTATCCGATCCTGCCCGACGTCACCAAGCTGAAGGCCTGCCTCGACGACGACTGCGAGACCTATGTGGTGGATGAAATTCTGCATATCCGCCACCATTCCCTGTTCGCGCCACGTGATTTCGACCTGTCGCCCTATTTCAAGATCGTCAAGCCAACCATCGAATTCGGCTTCGACTACAAAAAAGTTGAAATGCGCGAACGCCCGCCTGGCGACCATCATCCAGCCGATTGATGACGGGCCAAATGTCGCTGAGGCGCTGCAGAACGCTTTATGACTTGCGCGGTGCAGCTTTGGTGATAAACAGCATCCATGACCACTGAGCTTTCAAAAATCCGCAACTTTTCCATCGTTGCCCATATCGACCACGGCAAGTCCACTGTCGCAGATCGTCTGATCCAGATGTGCGGCGGCCTGGCAGACCGGGAAATGTCCGAGCAGGTGCTCGACAATATGGAGATTGAAAAGGAACGCGGCATCACCATCAAGGCACAGACCGTGCGCCTGCCCTATGTGGCGCGGGATGGTGAAAAGTACATTCTCAACTTGATCGACACCCCCGGCCACGTGGACTTCGCCTATGAAGTGTCCCGCTCCCTGTCGGCCTGTGAAGGGTCGTTGCTGGTCGTCGATGCCTCCCAGGGCGTTGAGGCGCAGACCCTGGCCAATGTCTATCAGGCGATCGACAATGACCATGAGATCGTCACCGTGCTCAACAAGATCGACCTGCCGGCGGCAGAGCCCGACCGGGTCAAGGCACAGATCGAGGAAGTGATCGGCCTCGATGCCACCGATGCGGTGGAAATTTCCGCCAAGACCGGCTTTGGCATGGAAGAGGTTCTGGAAGCCATCGTCACCCAGTTGCCGCCGCCCAGCCACGGCGAAATCGATCAGCCGCTGAAGGCGCTGCTGGTTGATTCCTGGTATGACGCCTATCTCGGCGTGATCGTTCTGGTCCGCATCATCGATGGTGAGCTGAAAAAGGGCCAGGTCATTCGCATGATGGGCACCGACGCCAAATACTCGGTCGACCGGGTCGGTGTCATCTCGCCAAAACTGACCGAAGTCGATGGCCTGGGGCCGGGCGAAATCGGCTTCATCACGGCATCGATCAAAGAAGTGGCCGACACCCGCGTCGGTGATACGATCACCGAAGACAAGCGCCAGACAGCCGAGGCCCTGCCGGGCTTCCAACCGGCCCAGCCGGTGGTGTTCTGTGGCCTGTTCCCAGTTGACGCGGCCGACTTTGAAGACCTGCGCTCGGCGGTTGGCAAATTGCGGCTGAACGACGCCAGCTTCTCGTTTGAAATGGAATCATCGGCGGCTCTTGGCTTCGGCTTCCGCTGCGGTTTCCTCGGCCTGTTGCATCTGGAAATCATCCAGGAACGGCTGGAACGCGAATTCGACCTCGACCTGATCGCCACGGCTCCCAGTGTTGTCTACACGCTGAAGCTGCGCGACGGCACCGAGATGAACCTGCACAATCCGGCCGACATGCCCGATGTGATGAAGATCGACGAGATCCACGAGCCGTGGATCAAGGCGACCATTCTGACGCCGGATGATTATCTCGGCCCAATCCTGAAACTCTGTCAGGACCGCCGCGGCATTCAGACCAACCTGACCTATGTCGGCACCCGCGCCATGCTGGAATACGAACTGCCGCTCAACGAAGTGGTGTTCGATTTCTATGATCGCTTGAAGTCGATTTCGCGCGGCTATGCTTCGTTTGACTATCAGTTGGCCGAATATCGGGCCGGTGATCTGGTCAAGCTGTCGATGCTGGTCAATGGCGAGCCGGTCGACGCGCTGTCGATGCTGGTGCACCGCAGCGCCGCCACCGCCCGTGGCCGCGTGATGTGCGAAAAGCTGAAAGAGCTGATCCCCAAACACCTGTTCAAGATTCCGATCCAGGCGGCGATTGGCGGCAATGTGATTGCCCGCGAGACCATCTCTGCCATGCGCAAGGACGTGACGGCCAAGTGTTACGGCGGCGACGCCAGCCGTAAGCGCAAACTGCTGGACAAGCAGAAGGCCGGTAAGAAGAAGATGCGCCAGTTCGGCAAAGTGGAGATCCCGCAGACAGCGTTTATCGAAGCGCTGAAAATGGGCGACTGATCAATCTGACGAAATCCGGCTCAGGTGCGCTCGGGATAGCGCATCGACAATTGCTGGCCGCGCTGTTTGACCACCATGGCGACGGGGGAATTCTCATCCGTCTCGGTTTTCTGCTTGTAATCCAGCGCCGTGAACATGCCCCAGATCCAGGCAAAGGCGATCAGCGGCAGGGCGGCCAGTGCCAGACTGCCGGTGAACCACAAAAGAACAGCAAGAATGGCGATCAGCAATTGCAGCGATCCACGCGCCATCTCGCCAGCCAAGAGACTGCCCACTCCCGGGGCCACAAAATTGGCCAGGATGACGATCAGTTTTTTCATAGGTTCCCCATGCCGGAGCCGCTTACCCGGATAATGCACGCATATTAGTGCAAGATGGGGGGAGAAAGAAAGTTCCCGCAACAGGCTTTTTGACTCAGCGTTAAAGCCGGGCCCTAGACGTTGGATTCCACGGTCGCCGCCTCGCGCATCCATTGCTGCAACACCATCACCGAATGTTCGGAATTGACCCCGCCTTCGGGATCAACCACCAGTGGGCCGGGGCGATAGCCGCGCGACTTCAGGCCGCGCTGCACGGATTCAACCAGGCCGATGTCCTCGGCCACGGTGGTGTCGAGATCCTGTTGGGCGAGATTGTCGATCAGCTCGCTGGCAACGCCGTCGACTGTGTACCAGCCGCGCCAGACGACCACGTGATCGGCATCCACCGGACACCAGTGGTAGGTGTTGAGAATGTTGCCGGGATAGACCTGGAACGAGAACAGTGGCCACAGGAACCACGAGGAATAATCGCCGGCGTGGGCATTAGAGTCGAGATCGATCGGATAGCTCATCTGATCGAGGTTCTGGCATTCCGTCGTGTGGCGCAGGCAATGGCCCTGCGGTTGGATGTCATAGGTCTCCGGCCGCACGACGCCATTTGAGAAAGTCGGGTGGTTGAGCTTACAGTGATAGCATTCCGAATAGTTCTCGACGCTGACCTTCCAGTTGCAGTGCTCGGGGATCTCCTCCCAGCGCACCGGCTTCAGTTGCGCATGTTGCGGCACAAAGGCGGCGAGCTCTTCGCGGGCCTTGGGAAACCATGCGTCCATCGGCGCCGCGTCGGGGTCGAGATTGACAAAGAGAAAGCCGCAAAACTCTTCAACCCGCACGGTCGACAGACAGATCTCGCTGCGGTCAAAACCGGGCACCGAGCGGATATTGGGGCCGGACCGCAATTGGCCGCTGAGCTCATAGGTCCAGGCGTGATAGGGGCAGACGATCAGTTTCGCATTGCCCTCGCCGCTCATCAGCTCATGGGCGCGGTGCTGGCAGACATTGTAAAAGACTTTGATCTCATTGTCCTGATTGCGGATGCAGAACAGGCTTTCCCCGTTCAACTGGAAGGTGAAATAGTCGCCCGGATTGGCCACCTGACTGACATGGCCGGCAAATTGCCAGGTGCGGTTGAACAGACCGGCGCTCTCAATCCGAAAGATCTCCGGATCGGTATAATGATGCGCGGCAAGTGAGTGGATGGGCGAAGTCATTACAACTCTTCCTCGTAGATACCCAATTCATGGCGGCGTTGATGAAAACTGTCGACCCGCTGTACAATCTCCGGTGAGGCGACGGCAATAACAAAACTCAACAGCGTTTCCAGCAAGGCAATGGTCGACACAGATGAGGGGAAGAATTGCGGCGTGTCGGCGGCAATGACAAATCCGTGGTCGGCCCCGGCGACAACCGGCGAGGCCGGACTGTCGGAGATGCCGATGATCGTCACCCCCTGGTCACGGGCAATGCGCATCGCTTCCAGCACTTCGCGTCGATAGGGCTTGCAGGTGATGGCGATCAGCACATCGCGCTCGTCGGCCCAGGCGAGATCGTCGGTGGCGGTGCTGCCGATGCGCGGAATGGCGTGAAACTGAACCATGCCGGTGGACGCCAGATAGGTGAAGTTCTGGGCATTGGCCGAATTCACCCCGACGCCGAGCGTGAATGTCTGACGCGATGCCCAGATGGCTTCTGCCGCCGCCTTCAACTGGGTTTCGTCGATCGACGCGAAAGTGGCTTCGATATTGCCGATCGCCGAACTGACCATCTGCGCATAGAGCGCGCCCATCTCGCCCTTTTGGCGAATCGACTGCAGCCAGCGGGCCCGGTCGGGAAAGCTGGTGCCGCCCTGGCGGATGGCCTCGCGGAACGGTTCGCGAAAATCCTCATAGCCGTCAAAGCCAACCGTGCGGGCCAGCCGCACCAAAGTATTCGGCTTGACGTCGGCGGCATCGGCCATCTCGCGGATTGAGGAAACCCCGATATCATTGGGGTTTTCGACCACATGCGAGGCGGCCTTGCGCATTTCCGGCGTCAACTCGTCGAGCTGCCCGACAAGCGTTTTGAGAATGGCCTGACAGGCCTCCGGTTCCGGCGATGGTANAACTGTNTNATTCATGNTTGACTAGAGTACATATATACCATTAGCCTGACAACAACCAATTCCTCTTTTTTGTGTGACGACGATGTCGGAGACTGTTTCTAAACTGCCTAGCCATGCCCGCGTTGTAATTGTGGGTGGCGGCGTCATGGGCTGCGGCCTGGCCTATCATCTGGCCCATGAGGGCTGGAGCGATGTTGTTTTGCTGGAGAAAGCCGAGCTGACGTCGGGCTCGACCTGGCATGCCGCGGGCCAGATCACCCACTCCACCTCCAGCTACGGCCTGGGCAAATGCGTGGATTACAATATCGGCCTGTATGCCGGGGCCCTGGAGAAGGAGACCGGACAGAGCGTCACCTGGCACGGCTGTGGCTCGTTCCGCCTGGCCTATACGGAAGACGAGATGGACTGGCTGCGCCACACCCTGTCCGTTGGCCGCGCGCTCGGCTTCAATATCGAGCTGGTCGGTCCTGAATTCATCGCCACCAAGCATCCCTTCTACAACCTGTCGGGCGTGCTCGGCGCCCTGTATACACCGGATGACGGCCATGCCGACCCGTCCGGTGTGACCCAGGCGATGGCCATCGGGGCGCGCAATCTGGGTGCGAAAATCATCCGCCGCTGCCGCGCCACCGACATCAAGCAATTGCCAAACGGCGAGTGGAAAGTCTCCACCGAACTGGGCGACATCACCTGCCAACACGTGGTCAATGCCGGCGGCACCTATGCCCGCCAGATGGGCGAATGGAGCGGGTTGCAGCTGCCGATGACCTCGATGACCCACCACTATTTCGTCACCGAGCCGGTGCCGGAATTTGCCGATCTGTCGACTGAACTACCGGTCATCCGCGATGACAAGCTGGTCTCCGGCTATATCCGCATGGAGCAGAAATCCGGCCTGATCGGCATCTATGAAAAGGAAAACCCCAACACGGTCTGGGAAGACCATTGCCCCTGGGAGGCCGAGAACGAGCTGTTTGATGCCGATTACGAACGCATCATGCCGTGGCTCGAAAACGCTCTCGACCGCATGCCGATCTTCGCCGAGCTCGGCATCAAGCGCGAAGTCCACGGCGCGATTTCCCATCCACCGGATGGCAATCCGCTGATCGGCCCGGCACCGGGCGTCACCAATTACTGGTGCTGTTGCGGCACCCAGATCGGCATCGGCTGGGGTCCCGGCCTGACCCGCGAACTGGCCCGTTGGATGGTGCATGGTGCGGCCGATATTTCGATGCGCGAGTTTGACCCGCGCCGCTTCGGCTCCTACGCCACCAAGGACTGGCAGATCATCAAGGCGAAGGAAGACTATTGCCTGCGCCACGAGATCCCCTTCCCGCATTTCAACCGCCTGGCCGGACGTCCGGTCAAACCTGGCCCGCTCTACCAGACACTGAAAGACAAGGGCGCGGTCTATGAGGAAGTCTACGGCCACGAACGCCCGCGCTGGTTTGCGCCAGAAGGTGTCGAAGCTGTCGACCAGTACTCATTCAAGCGCAACGGCGTGCACGACATTGTCGGCGCCGAAGTCAAGGCTGTGCGAGAGCGGGTCGGCATCATCGACGTCACCGCCTTCACAAAGGTCGAAGTGTCCAGCGCCGATGCCTCAGAATTCCTCGAGGGCCTGATCCCCAATCGCCTGCCGAAGAAAGTCGGCGGCATTATCCTGACCCACCTGCTGGGCCCACGCGGGCGCATTGAGGTGGAGGTGACCATCGTGCGTCTCGCCGAAGACCGCTACTATCTAGTCTGTGCGGCGTTCTTTGAACAGCGCCTGTTGGACCATCTGAACCAGCGCCTGGCGGATCAGGACGTTACCGTCATCAACCTGTCGAGCGACTGGGCGGCGATGGCGCTGAACGGCCCTCGGGCCCGCGATGTTCTGGCCAAATGCACCGACGCGCCGCTGAACAATACCAGCTTCCCCTGGTTGACCGGTCAGGAAATCGAGGTTGCCGGACAGAAGATCTGGGCCTTCCGCCTGTCCTATGCCGGTGAGCTCGGCTGGGAATTCCACCTGCCGAAAGACAGCGCCCTGCCGGTTTACGAAGCCCTGTGGGCGGCCGGTGAAGCGCACGGTATTGCCGACTATGGCTCGTTTGCGATGAACGTGCTGCGCATGGAAAAAATGTTCCAGGGCGCCGGCGAACTGACCAACGAGGTGACGCTGCCGGAAGCCGGTGTGATGCGGTTCGTCAAAATGGACAAGGAGTTTGCCGGCAAGGAACAGACCCAGGCGAGCCTCGATTCCGACCTGCCCTGGATCTGCACCTATCTGGAAATCGATCCGGATGGCGTGGTCGACGGTCATGGCGGCGAAGCGGTTCTGCTGGACGGCAAGGTGGTCGGATCGACAGCCTCCGTTGCCTATGGGCACAGCGTCGGCAAGATCCTGGCCTTCGCCTATATCAAACCCCATGCCGCTGCAGACGGGACGGAACTGGAAGTGGTGATTGCCGGAGAGCCGCGCTCGGCGCGGGTGCGGCATCAGCCCGCCTATGATCCGAAATCCCTGCTGCCGCGCACCGATGAGGCCCAACTGGAGCACGCCTGATGAGCGATACGATGAAAGCCTTTGTGTTGATGGGGCATGGCGACCTCGACCAGCTGGAATGGCAGGAAAACTGGCCCAAGCCCGAACCCGGGCCGAATGAAGTGTTGATCAAGGTTGGGGCCTGCGGCCTCAACAATACCGACGTCAACACCCGCACCGGCTGGTATTCCAAGGCGGTCACCGACGCGACCACCGGCAGCGCCTATGAACAGGTCGACGAAGAAGATCCCACATGGGGCGGCAAGGCGATCCAGCTGCCGCGCATTCAGGGCGCCGATGCGGTTGGAACCGTCGAAGCCGTAGGCGCCAATGTCGACACCGCGCTGATCGGCAAACGCGTTATGTGTGACGGCTGGATTCGCGACTGGAACGATCCCTACAATCTCGACAGCACCGGCTATTTCGGCTCCGAAGCAGATGGTGGTTTTGCTGAATACACCAAGACCCACCACAAGAATGTTCTGCCGGTCGATTCACCGCTCAGCGATGCCGAACTGGCGACATTCTCCTGTTCCTACACAACCGCTGAAAACATGCTGAACCGGTCCCGGGTCGGCGCAGGTGACCGGGTGTTGATCACCGGCGCATCCGGTGGCGTCGGCTCCGCCCTGATCCAGCTGGCCAACCGGCGTGGCGCGGTCACCATCGCGATGGCTTCCAAGGCCAAGCACGAACAGGTGCAGACGCTGAACCCGGACCATGTTCTCGACCGCGCGCCCGAAGATCTCGCGGCAACGCTGAAGAGCGAAACCGGCTCGGCGGAAGTCGATGTGGTTGTCGACATTGTTGGCGGGGACACGTTCCCA
>JABSRX010000161.1 GCA_013214695.1 Rhizobiaceae bacterium
AAACGGATCTGCTGGTCGCGGCAGCGCAAACCGGCAACGTCATCAATGTCAAAAAGGGTCAGTTTCTGGCGCCTTGGGACATGAAAAACGTACTGGGCAAACTGACCGACAGCGGCAACCCCAACGTGCTGCTGACCGAGCGGGGCACCAGCTTTGGTTACAACACACTGGTCAATGACTTCCGCGGACTGCCAACCATGGCCGAAATGGGCGCGCCTGTCGTTTTCGATGCAACCCATTCTGTCCAGCAACCCGGAGGTAAAGGCACAACAACAGGTGGTCAGCGGGAATTTGTTGCGATCCTGGCGAAAGCGGCCGTTGCCGTTGGTGTCGCAGGCGTGTTCATCGAAACCCACGATGATCCCGACAACACCATTTCCTCTGACGGCCCCAACATGGTGCCATTGGGCGAAATGCCGGCATTGATCGATCAGTTGATGGCCTTTGACCGGTTGGCCAAAGGTCTCTAGTCAAATTAGTCGCTGGTGCCCGGTGCACCGACCTGCTTCATCTGGGCGGCTTGCTTGATGGCACCGACGATCTGGTCCGCAGGCTGAGCGCCCATGACCGCATATTTGTTGTCGATGATGAAACAGGGCACACCGGTGACCCCCATTTGCTGCGCAACGGCAATTTCCTGGCTCACCGCCTCACGATCCTGATCGGTCGCGAGGAGCGCCGCAACGATGCTCTCGTCCATGCCTGCCGCGCGCGCCGCGTCGACCAGCACCTCGTGTTTGCCCAAATGAGCGCCGTCCATGAAGAAGTCCTTGAACAGGCGCTCTACCAGCTTGTCCTGAATCTCCTGGCCTTCATTGCTGGCCCAGCGGATCACCCGATGCGCATCAATGGTGTTGGGTGACACCTCGATGGCGTCAAAGTTGAACTCCAGCCCTTCTTCCAAACCCGCTTGGCGGATCCGTTCGTAGATTTCCTTGGCCCGTTCGGGGCCGCCGAATTTCTTCTCCAGATATTCGCGCCGATCACGCCCCTCCTGGGGCAGGGTGGGGTCAAGCTGAAACGGCCGCCAGCGCAGCTCAATTTCGATTTCTTCGCCGTCACCGCCGAGCTCAGCCAGCGCCTGTTCCAATCGACGTTTGCCGATATAGCACCAGGGGCACATGACGTCGGATACAACGTCCAGTTGGATTTTTGTCATGTGCCTCTCCGGTTATCTGGCAGCTATTCCTGTGTTGCCCACCAGGTTGGGAATTTCGCCCCATAGAGAGACGTATTCTCCGGCCTTGAAACGCGCTTCCAGCGCGCAATGCGGCTTTCTCCCAGGTGATATAGGGGCACAACGTAGTGGCCGCTGATCAAAACTCTGTCATAAGCGCGCACGGCGTCCTTGAACTGAGCGTCATCGCGGGCCGCCAACAAGGCGTCAATCGTCGCATCAATGGCCGGCTCGGCAGTGCCTGCAAAGTTGAACGTGCCCTCAGCATCCTTTGAACGGCTGCCCCAGCGCCAGATCTGTTCCGCGCCTGGCGAAAGAGAGGACGAGTAACGCACGACGGTCATATCGTAGTCGAACGTGCCCTTGCGCGCTTGATACTGCGCATCATCGACCAGACGCAGGTCGATATTGATGCCGAGCTTGGTAGCGCTCTGCTTGTAGGACAGGGCCAGACGTTCGATATCCTGCCCACTGATGCCCGCATCGCCAGCGATCATGAACTCAAACGACAATTGTTTGCCGTCAGGGCCAACCAATTTGCCCTCGTTGATGTCGTACCCTTCCTTGCGCAACAGGCTGAGCGCGTTGCGCAGCATCTGACGGTCGACACCAGAGCCATCGGACTTGGGGGCCACATAGGTGCCGTCCATCACTTCAGGAAGCACAGCATCGGGAAAGGGCGCCAGAATAGCTTTTTCGCCTTCACTTGCCGCAATACCGAACGACGACAGGTGGGAGTCCTGCCAGTAGGATGACGTGCGCTGGTAAGCGCCAAAGAACAGGTTTTCATTGGCCCATTCGAAATCAAACAGCATGGCCAACGCCTTGCGCACGTTGCGGTTGGCAAATTGCGGGCGGCGGGTGTTGAAAACAAAACCCAGCATGCCGCTCGGTGTCTTGTTCTTGAACGCCTCCTTGACCACGCGGCCATCGCTCACGGCTGGGAAGTCATAGGCGGTGCGCCACTTGCCCGGGCTGTTTTCAGGGTAGATGTCGAACAGCCCCTTCTTGAAGCCTTCAAACTGCGCCTGTGCATTGCGGTAATAGTCAACTTTGATGGTGTCGAAATTGAAGAAACCACGCTGCACAGGCAGGTCTTTCGCCCAGTAGTCCGGATTGCGTTGATAGGTGATCGATTCACCCGGTTTCACTTCGGACACGGTGTAAGGGCCGCTGGCGATCGGCGGCACGATGGTCGTTTTGCCGAAGTTTTCAACATCGGTTGCGTGCTCGGGCAGGACCGGCATCAAACCAAACAGCATCGGCGTTTCGCGCGAGGCCCGCTCGTTGAACCACAGTTTGATGCTGCGCGGACCGGTTTGCTCCATTTTCTCGACAGCCTTCATGCGGCTGGAATAGGGCGGACGGCCTTTTTCTTTGAGCAGGTTGAAGGTGAAGAGAACGTCGGACACCTCGACCGGCTCACCATCTGAGAAACGCGCCTTGGGATGCATGTGGAACTCAATCCACTTGCGATCATCGGGCATCTCCACCTTTTCGGCGAGCAAACCGTATTCGGTGAACGGTTCGTCGCGCGAGCGCTTCAGCATGGTTTCAAACACCAGATTGCCGAAGACCGGATCCCACAGACCACGCGCGCCGGTGCGAATGCTCTGCAGATCAAATGGGTTCAGATCATCAAATGTTCCGTACACGCCATAGGTCAGCTTGCCGCCCTTGGGGGCATCGGGATTGGCATAGGGGAAATGGGTATAGTCTGCTGGCAGCGCAGGCTTGCCGTGCATAGCGATNCCGTGTGAAGGCTCCGCAAAGGCACTCGAAACAGAGCCAAGCAGCAGAATTAGCGAGGAACATAGAATTTTGCCCATTTAGAAATCTCCCAAAAAACGCCCGCCATAACGTGTTAGTTGATTCGAACCAGACCCAGACGGACTAACCGTCACGGCCAAGACTCGGTTGCGTTGGTATTATGTTGCACCAATAATGAAAAATCTGAAAGCTGCCGGTGATTTAAAAAAGGACCAGTGGACTTATCTGTTGTCATTTTGATGCCGCAATTGCTATGGACACCGCTAGCAGCCGTATTGGCCCACAGGATTTATGAATAATGCGATTCTTCACCATGTCTAAACTCACACCCAAACTGCTTCCCGGCCTCGCGCTGGTGATTGGTTCGCTGTCCTATTCAACAGCGTCCGCCCAACAAACCGCCGCCCAGACCTGGGTGAAGATTTGTTCAAAAATCGGTGAGACCGATATCTGCAACGTCAAGTTTGACGTGATCACCAATACGGGTCAGTTGGTGACCGGTGTGAACCTGCTGCAGTCGAAGGGTCAGACCAACCGCCGCATCTTCCAGGTGGCTGTGCCATCGGGCCGTTATATTCCTGAAGGGATTAAAGTTCAGATCGACAACGGCAATACCAATACACTGCCGTACAGCCTGTGCCTGCCGGATCGCTGCCTTGCCGAAATTCAGTTGAGCGAAGGTTTGGTCAACGCCCTGAAGGCGGGTGGTGAACTGACGCTGACCTCGACCAACTTCCGCGCCGTGAAGAACCCGGTCAAGGTCACATTGAAGGGCTTTACCGCAGCGTTCGACGGTCCGCCATTGAAACGCAACGAAGTTGAAGACCGCCAGAAGCAGTTGGAAGCGGAACTACAGAAAAAGGCCAAGGAAACAGCTGATAAGCTGAAGGCTGCTCAGGACGCGGCAAAGAGCGGCAACTAAAGCCTAAATCTCAGTAAGTGAGTTAAAAAACAGGGCTGTACCGGTGGGTGCAGCCCTTTTTCTTTGACTGTCAGTGTTTGAACTGACCGATCGAAACGTAGTTTCCATCCTCGCCGAGGCGGAACATTTCGCTGATCTGCGGGTGGCGCAGAGGTGCCGCGCGATCATCTTCCAGCAGGTTCTGCTCGCTGACATAAGCGATGTATTCCGTTTCTTCGTTTTCTGCGAACAGGTGATAGAACGGCTGGTCTTTGGAAGGGCGAATTTCCTCCGGAATGGATTGGTACCATTCGTCGGTATTGTCAAAGATCGGATCGACGTCGAAAACAACGCCCCGAAACGGATAGATGCGGTGCTTGACCACTTGTCCAATTTGAAACTTTGCCTTGCGGATCATTGCCCGGTTCACTTCTTACTCAAGTTAAAGCCTCGGTCGGATCGACCGTTCCTTTCAATATAGTGCACCGCAAGGGGGCACAGCAAGGGGAACGCCCTGTGTCAGGCTGCTTGACGCTCCAATCGTGTGGGTTTAGCTCCTGTGGCAAGTTTTTTGCCGCCGACCAGAGGAAGTTCAGTGTCGCAGATCCTAGGCATGGCGCTGCCGTTTTTTGGATTGATCCTGCTTGGATACCTGGCTGGCAAGGTAAAAACCCTGTCGCTGGACGGGCTGGCATGGATGAATTTTTTCATCGTTTACATCGCTCTGCCGGCGCTGTTCTTTAATCTGCTGTCGCAAACTCCTGTGGAAAAACTGGCCAGTTGGGGCTTCATCTTCGCCTCACTGCTCGGCACCTACTGCACTTTTGCCATTGCCTTCAGCGCAGGGGTCTTTGCAACCGACGGCGATATTCCGGAGAGCACAATCCAGGGGCTCGCCGGTGCCTATGGCAATATCGGCTATATGGGCCCCGGCCTGGCGATAGCCGCACTTGGGCCGGAGGCGGCCGTGCCGGTGGCACTCATTTTGTGTTTTGACAATACGCTGCACTTTGTCATGGCGCCGTTGATGATGGCAGTCAGTGGTCGGGCCGATCAGCGCCAGACGCCGCGCGAACTGACGCTAAGCGTGTTGAAGAAAGTCTTCACCCACCCCTTCATCATCGCGACAATCGTCGGCGTTGCCGCCGCGGTGATCCAATTCAAGCCACCGGTCCCATTAGGCAATCTATTGGGGTACCTGCAAAATGCCGCAGCGCCCTGTGCGCTGTTTGCCATGGGGGTAACGGTTGCGCTGACACCGGTTGGCAGAATGCCGCGCATCCTGGGCGTTCTGGTGCCCATCAAATTGTTGGTGCACCCGGTGATCGTCTACATTCTGCTCAGCTGGGTCGGCGATTTTGATCCGGTATGGGTCTATGCAGCGGTTTTGTTGGCCGCGCTGCCAACCGCTACGAATGTCTTCGTCATTGCACAGCAGTACAATGTCTGGGTCGTCCGCGCTTCCAGCATGGTGTTGGTGACGACGGCCGCGTCGGTGGTGACGGTTACCGGCCTGCTGTTTCTGATTGCGAGCGGAACCTTGCCACCAGATCTCTTCCCGGGCCGGTAAGTACCGAGGACATCTTCGATTCCATACCCAGACCCTGGAACATGGCAAATTTGCGCAACAGCGAAAGGGCACCCAAAGCGCTCAGCCCCAGCGTGCGGGCCAGTTGCACGGGCAAAAAATCGGTCAGTAGTGAGCGATTCATCATGTCTACCCCGGCAGTGCGCGTTTTGACATCGGCCCGGCGCTTGCGGTCATAAGCGTCAACAACGCTGGATGAACCAGGATCTTGCGGGTTGCGCGCCAGCACCGCAATCAGGTCGCGCAGATCGCGCATTCCCAGATTGAACCCCTGCGCTCCGATGGGCGGAAACAGATGACCGGATTCGCCAATCAGCACCACACGATTTGCCCCAAAGCGTTCGGCAGTCATGCCGCGCATGGTGATTGCCGCCGGTGCATTCTCCACCTTCACCTTGCCGTAGCTCGACTGCAGCTTTTCTTCGATGATCTTGGAAAGCATGGCGGGATCTGTCGTGACCAGCTTATCGGCCTGATGCGGTTCCACCAGCCAGACAAGGCTTGAGCGGTTTTTCGCCGCCTTCGTCGCTGGCAGGGGCACCTGGGTGAATGGACCGGTTTCGGTATGATATTCGGCCGAAATGCCGCCATGGGGCAGAGTGTGGGAGAAATTCAAGACAATCGCGGTCTGAGGATAAGACCAGGTATTGGCCTTGATGCCCGCCGCCTCGCGGCAAATTGAGTTTTGCCCATCGGCAGCGACAACCAACTGAGTGCGCACGCTTGTACCATCAGACAGGCTCAACTCGACGGCATCGGCCGCTATGGTGTTGACGGAAGCGGTCTGCCGGTACCAGACGATCCTGTCATTGGTCTCAATTGCCGCATCCAGAGCGTGCAACATGTCAGCGTTGGGCACATTGTAGCCAAATGCTGCCAAATCGATCTCGCTGGAATGGAAGTCCACCATGGGAGCGCGGATGAGGCGATTGCTGCCGTCGATCAGACGCATCGTCTGCAGCGGGGCCGTCAGCGGTTGAATGTCGGACCAGAGCTCCAGCTCCTGAAGCATGTCGATGGCCGGCATCAGCATGGCTGTGGTGCGCTTGTCCGGCGTTGCGGGGTCCTGAGCCACCAGCGCGATGGGCGAATCCCTGTCGCTCAACTGGGACGCCAATTGCAGCGCGGCGACCTTGCCGACAAGGCCTCCGCCAACAACAGAAATAGAATGATTTTGACGATTCTGGTCGGGCGCCATCAGCTTTCCGGAACAAAAGTGCTTGTGTTGATGTTATAAGTCTGGAACAGGCATTGCGAAAGGGGCGAACCATGCCCCCGGGCACAGGAAAGGCGCGGCGAATTGACCGAATACAGTCACGATCGGGAGGATCTGAGCGCCGACGACCGCTACGCCCATCTGGATCGGGTCGATCGCGGTTTGGCAGAAGCGGGACGGCGGCCAAAACTGACCGTCTACGTGTTTACTGCAATCGCAGTGGCGGTGGCCTGGGTGTGGCTGGTCTTCATGACCGCGGGTGTCAGCCAGTCCGTGGGACCGGATGCGGTTGGACCAGGTATGTCCTTTTGGCAGGGACTGCTGGAACGGATCGATGTGAAGCCAACCGATGGCGGCTTCCTGGCCTTCATCTTGAAGATCTGCACACCACTGGCGCCCAGTGGCTTCACTTTGGGCGTGTTTTTCTCAACCTTCCTGATGTGGATGGCGATGTCACTGGCAATGATGTTGCCGTCGGCCGGTGCAATGATCCGCACTTATGGCGATATTGCCGATGTGGCCGCGCAAAAGGGGGAGCCGGTGGTCCCTCTGTTTGTGCTGGTGTTGGGGTATCTCACCGTTTGGGCCGCGTTTTCGTTGGCGATGAGCTTTTTTCAACTGCTGCTGATCGGCGCCGGTCTCGCCGCAGACCCGGTCTTCCCGGTGCAGGGCATTGTCGCAGCCGTAATCCTGCTGGTTGCCGGGGCGTATCAGTTCAGCGCGCTGAAAGATGCCTGTCTGACGAAATGTCGCAATCCATTTGCCATCCTGTTTGGCCGGTGGTCGCCTGAGGTTTCCGGCATTTACAAGCTTGGCATGGAGCAGGGGCTCTATTGTCTGGGCTGCTGCTGGGCTTTGATGTTGGTGATGCTGGTCGTTGGCACAATGAACCTTGCGTGGATGGCCTTTTTTACTCTATTTGCAATTGTAGAAAAAAGCGGGCGTGGGCGAGTGACTTCCACTCTATCTGGCGGCATATTGTTGGCGTGGGGCGGCATACTTTTAGTGGTCACCTTGATGCAGGCACAGTAAGCAACCGTATTAACTGTTTCGAAGAAAGTTCCGTCGATGGCGAAAGAAAGTTGGAGTATGAAGGGCGAGCTGGTTCTCGCTTGTAATTGTAAGGTATTTTGTCCCTGCGTGCTGTCGCTGGGCGATCATCCGCCGTCTGAAGGCTATTGCCAGACCTGGGCGGGCTTCCGCATCGATGACGGTCACTTTGGTGACGTTGACCTTTCCGGCATCAATCTTGGCCTGATGATGGAAATTCCGGGCTATATGAGCCGCGGCAACTGGACGGCAGGTCTGTTCATCGACGAACGCGCATCGATCTACGCTTCCAAAGCCATCACCAAGATCTTTACCGGCAAGGCGGGCGGCACGACCCACCTCCTGTCCATCCTGGTTGGCAACTTCCTGGGCGTCAAACACGAGCCGATTTCCTATGAGACAGACGGTAAGACGCGCAATGTGAAGATCCCGAAAATTCTCGATGGTTCGGTGACCCCGATCGCGGGTAAGGAGCCAGGCGAAGACACAGTGATCAAGAACTCGCAGTACTGGATCGCCGAAGAAATCATCGTTGCCCGGTCCAACCGCAGCCGCTTCCGCGCCTTTGGTCGTAACTGGAACTTTGAAGGCCTGTCCGCGGAAGTCTGCAAACTGGACTGGCACAGCTGATTTCTCAGCTGAAAATTGAATGTCGCGGCCATCCAATTCAGTTCTGATTGCTTTCGCTGTCCATGCCTTCACGGCATCTGGCGCGTTTTGGGCGTTTCTGGCGCTCGTGGCTGCGGCTGAAGGCCGGTTTGCCAATATGTGGTTCTGGCTCGGCATCGCGCTGTTGGTCGATGGGGTGGATGGCCCCATGGCCCGCTATTTCCATGTGAAGTCGGTGCTGCCAAATTGGTCGGGCGAATTGCTGGACTGTATCATCGACTACGTGACCTTCGCTCTGATACCGGCCTTTGCCCTGTATCAAAGCGGGTTTCTGGCCGAGGTCTATTCGTTCATCTGTGCAGCGCTGATTGTCTGTACCAGTGCGATATATTACGCCGATACCCGCATGAAGAGCCGCGACAATTTCTTCATCGGTTTCCCGATCTGCTGGAACATGGTGGTCTTTACACTGTTCGTTATTGAACCAGGTTGGTACATCGCCTTCACCGTTGTGATTGCGTCGGCGGTGCTGAGCTTTATTCCCTGGCTTTATGTGCACCCGGTGCGCGTCGTTACCTGGCGCCCACTGACCCTGACCATGCTGACGATCTGGTCGCTGGCTGGACTGGCTGCGGTTTACAGCTGGTATTTCGGTATGGAAGTGCCGGCTGTCGCCAAGATCGCCATCGCCATTTCCGGAATTTACATGTATTGTCTGGGCTTCGTTCTGCAATATTTGGGTAAAGCGGCCTAGGACGTTTCGCCAGCAGAGCGCAAGTTGCGCGGTGGCCTGAATGATAGAATTATTATATGATCCAGCGGTTTGGGCGAGTTTCCTAACGTTAACTGTTATGGAAATTGTGCTGGGCATTGACAATATTGTCTTTATCTCTGTCATCATCAACAAACTGCCACCCGAACAGGCGGAGCGGGCCCGTCGCATCGGCCTGGCGCTCGCCCTGATTTTCCGCATCGTACTGTTGATGTTCCTTGCCTGGATCATCGGTTTGAAGGCTGAGGTCTTCAGCCTGTTCGGGCACGCCTTCTCGTGGCGGGATCTGATCCTGCTCGCTGGTGGCATCTTCCTGGTCTACAAGGCGACGGCGGAGATCCACGAGGAGTTTGAGGGGGAAACCGAGGAGGATGAAGCGGATCGCCTATCGGTAACCACATTTGCCAATATCATCGGCCAGATCATCGTCATCGATCTGGTCTTTTCGGTCGATTCAATCGTTACCGCGATTGGCATGGCGGAGCATGTGGAAGTGATGATCGCCGCGGTCATCGTCGCGGTCGCGGTCATGTATGTGGCTTCCGGCACGATTTCCGACTTCATCAAGCGCCATCCCACCACCAAAATGCTGGCTTTGTCTTTCCTTCTGCTGATCGGCGTGTCGCTGGTGGCTGATGGCATGGGCTTCCACATTCCGCGCGGCTATATCTACGCCGCCATAGGCTTCTCGGTGATGGTTGAAGCGATCAACATACTGGCGGGGCGCAATCGAAAGAAAAAGTCATGACAGCGGTTGCTGCAAAGCCGCATTTCTGGCGTTTGCCAGGCGTGATACCGGTTTTCGCCATGTTTTTTCTCGAAGCCTTCGTGCTGGGCAACTGGATCCCGCGCATTCCTGACGTCAAACTGGCCTTTGACTTTTCCGCGTCGCAATTGGGGCTGAGCCTGTTTGTGCTGGCGTCCGGCACGATGGTGGC
>JABSRX010000162.1 GCA_013214695.1 Rhizobiaceae bacterium
GCGGCGCAGCGCTTCGTCTTTTGGCCCCGGACGACTGCGCAACATGCCGCGCTTTTCGGCCAGCCCCATCATCGATTCCAGCACCCCGGCCACTTCGTCATCGGCCAAGGCAAAGTATTTGTGCCGACCTTGCTTTCTTTGACGGATGAGCGCTGCCGCTTCGAGCTTTTTCAGATGTGAGCTGGTGGTCTGCACGGTAACGCCGGCTTCATTCGACAATTCCGTCGCCGTCAATGCCTTGCCGCTCAACAGGGCGGTGAGAATATTGGCGCGGGCTGGATCGCCGATCAAAGTGCCGAGCAGGGCAATGTCTGGACCTTCTTTCATAGTTCGATCGTAGTCGAAGCATTCGGGCTGGTCAATGTGCCATAGTTTGATGGCTGTCGATATATGTTCGTCGGCTCACCCGCACTGAGAGGAACAACCATGATCACCTGTTTTATCCGCTACGAAATAGATTCCACCAAAAAGGCGCAATTTGAGGCCTATGCGCAGAATTGGGGCGAGGCTATCCCGCGCTGCGGTGCCGATTTGATTGGATATTTTGCGCCACACGAGGGCTCCAGCAATCTGTGCTATGGCGTCTACAACATTGAGAGCCTGGCCGCTTACGAGGCGTATCGACAGCGCTTGACGCAGGACCCACTTGGGCGCGAAAACTATGCGTTCGCGCAAGAGGAAAAGTTCATCTGGCGTGAGGATCGCACCTTCTTGAAGCTGGCGTCTCAGCCACACAGCAAATTGGAATTTTGATGATTGCCGTTATTTTTGAGGTTATTCCCAAGGACGGGAAGAAAGAC
The DNA here is from genome assembly GCA_013214695.1 of Rhizobiaceae bacterium. Classification (GTDB taxonomy): domain Bacteria; phylum Pseudomonadota; class Alphaproteobacteria; order Rhizobiales; family Rhizobiaceae; genus Pseudahrensia. Next base: position 801 of record JABSRX010000162.1, read on the forward strand.
CATTATCTCGATATCGCCGCCGACATGAAGCCATTGCTCAGCGAGATCGATGGCTTCATTTCCGTGGAGCGCTTTCAGAGCCTGACCGATCCGCGCAAAATGTTGTCGGTGTCCTTCTTTGAAAACGAAGAGGCACTTGTGCAGTGGCGCAATGTGGCCGCTCACCGCAAAGGTCAGTCTGTGGGCCGCAAAGAGGTCTTTGACGACTATCGCATTCGTATTGCTCATGTGATGCGCGACTACGGCATGTTCGAGCGCGCGCAAGCACCGAAGGACAGCCGGGACATTCACGACTGATGACAATGACATCTGGCGCCCTGGGCAGGGGGCTTGAATATGCTCTGCTCGGCCTGTTGGCGCTGCTGTGGGGATCCTCCTATCTGTTTCTCAAGGTGGCGGTTGCCGAGATTCCGCCGATCTCGCTGATTGCCTTGCGGGTCAGCGTGGCCGCCTTGCTGCTCTATTGTGTGCTGATTGGGTCTGGTCAGAGCCTGCCGCGGGACCGAACGACCTGGTATCATCTATTGGTTCAGTCGTTCTTCAATTCGATCGGCGCCTGGACGATCCTCGCCTGGGGGCAGCAATATGTTGATAGCGGCCTGGCCAGCGTTCTCAACTCAACATCGCCGATCTTCGTGTTCCTGTTCACCTATTTTCTCACCCGCCACGAAACACTGAGTTCGCTCAAGCTATTTGGGGCGCTGTTAGGCCTGGCTGGGGTGGTTTTGATTGTCGGGACCGATGCCCTGGCCGGTTTGGGCACCCATGTTGCCGGGCAGTTGGCTGCTCTGCTGGGAGCCATCTTGTATGCATGCGCCGCCATCTACGGCAAACGCCTGTCGCATGTGTCGGCCACGGCGACGGCAACAGGCGCAATGATCTGGGCTGTAGTATTCCTGGTTCCGGCAAGCCTTCTAGTGGAGCAGCCGTGGACTTTGCCAATGCCCTCTGGCAAAGCCCTTGCCGCCGCAGCCATCCTTTCCATTTTTTGCACGGCCGGCGCCTTGCTGATCTATTTCAGGCTCATTCAGACACTTGGGTCGCTAGGGGTTGCCAGTCAGGCCTATTTGCGGGCCGGGGTTGGTGTGGTGCTCGGCATGGTGTTTCTTGGTGAGCAAATCACCCTCATCATTGGCGTCGGCCTGATCGCAGCGATTTTGGGTGTGGCCGCCATCAATGCGCCACAGCGGGCCAAAAAGTCAGCTTGACGTAGCTATGACCTTTGCAGATTGATGGCGCCGCGCCACAATGGCGTCAGTCGATTCCAAGAGGTTCTTTCCATGCAATATACCCAGCTGGGCCGCACCGGTCTCACCGTTTCTCGCTTGTGTTTGGGCTGTATGTCGTTTGGCACGCCTGGGGGTCCCACCCATCCTTGGGTCATTCCCGAAGCCGACAGCGAGCCGTTTTTCAAACTGGCTGTGGAGAGCGGCATCAATTTCTTCGATACCGCCGATCACTACAATTACGGCGACAGCGAAGAGATCACCGGACGCATGCTGAAGAAATATGCGCGCCGTGAGGAGATTGTCGTCGCCACCAAACTCGGGCTGATCGTCGGCGACGGACCCAACCAAAAGGGTCTGTCGCGCAAGCATATCATCGAAAGCGTCAATTCATCCCTGAAACGCCTGCAGATGGACCATGTCGATCTGCTGTATGTTCATCGCCTCGATCCGCTGACACCGTTTGAAGAACTGTTGGAGGCGCTGGACGTTGTGGTGCGGGCCGGCAAGGTGATCTATCCCGCGGCTTCATCCATGTGGGCCTGGCAATTCGCAAAATTGCGGGAAATGCAGAAAGCCAATGGCTATGTGCCATTTGCGGCGATGCAGAATTTTTACAATCTGGCCTACCGGGAAGAAGAGATCGAAATGATGCCCTATTGTGCCGCGGAAGGCGTGGCGGTCGTGCCGTGGAGCCCGATTGCCCGCGGGTTCCTGGCCGGGAACAAGCCCAAGGAAGGGGCCGCCACCAACCGGGCACAAACCGACAAGATGGGTGGGCTGTTTGGCAGCAAACAGGACTATGCCATTCTTGAGCGGGTCCAGAAGATCGCGGCGGAGACCGGATTTAGCCCTGCCCAGGTTGCCTATGCCTGGGTCATGTCAAAGGACTTTGTCACGTCGCCGATTGTTGGCTGCACCAAGCTTGGTCAACTCGAAGAGGCGATTGGGGCCTTGGACGTCAAACTCACGGCGGGTCAAATCAAACGCCTGGAAGCGCCCTACAAATCGCGTGCGCCGATGGGGCATCAATGAGCATCCACGACAGCAACAAGGCGCTGCTTGGGCCGTTTCGCAAAGCCCTTTACGATTTTGACGCCAAGGCATTGGAAAAGGCTGTTTCTGAGCTTTTCGCCGATGATGCGACTGTTCATTTGGCGCATCCATTTGAAACCCTAGACGGGCCTGGTGGGCTGATCCGCGATGCGCTGATGCCGCTTCAGGCGGCGATGCCGGATCTTGAAAGGCGGGACACAATTGTCATGGCCGGTCGTTCGCCCCTTGATCTCGATTGGGTTGGATGCTGCGGTTACTATACGGGCACCTTTGAGGCGCCTTTTCTCGATATTCCGCCAACGGGTCATCAGGCCTCCATGCGATTTCACGAATTCTATCGGTTCGACGGCGGCAAGGTGGTCGAATTCCAGGCGCTCTGGGACATTCCGGAGTTGATGATGCAGGCCGGTGCCTGGCCCATGGCGCCGTCGCTTGGGCGTGAATGGCATGTGCCCGGACCGTCAACGCAGGATGGATTGTCGATCCCGGCCCATGATGAGGCCCACGCACAGGCCAGTTGGCAATTGGTTTCCGACATGCTCGCCGGACTGGGCAATTTCGCGGAAGGTGGTGTGGAAGCGATGCAGTTGGAGAAGTACTGGCATCCCAAATTCTCATGGTATGGGCCGGCCGGCATTGGCACAGCGCGCGGCATTTCAGGGTTCCGCAACTGGCATCAGATCCCATTCCTGAACGGCATGCCCGACCGGGTCGGAACGCTTGGGAAGGGCAATCTGTTCGGTGATGGCGACTATGTCGGTTTCACCGCATGGCCCGGCATGAACATGACGCTGGATGGCGATGGTTTTCTGGGCATTCCACCGGTCAACAAACGCATCACCATGCGCAGCCTCGACTTCTGGCGTTGCGAGGGGAATTTGATCCGCGAAAATTGGGTGCTGGTCGACCTGTTGGACGTCTACAACCAAATCGGCGTCGATGTTCTGGGCCGCATGCGCGAGTTCAACAAGGCGCGCCGCTAGTCGGTCAATCCGTGTAAAATTCTGAATTTATTCGGCAATTTCACCATGTGACAAAGTGCACTGTGGCGACGGTGTGCGGCGGCTAATTTGTGATCATCGACAAACACACGGAAGTCACAAAGATGATCGCACAGTTCACCAGCCTCGTATCAGCCACCTTCTACGACCTGGCCATTGTGGCAACCAATTTTGTCGAACAAGTCCAGTATACCCTCGCTGTTTGAACCCCTCCCGCAAACAGCCCAACCGGAGCAACGCATCATGTTAACACTGGTAGCCGCTACAACAATGAGCGCGATGCTGTTGCTTCTTGCACATCATAACGCCTCGCTTTAGCCCCCCGAAAACTGCAGGCGAAAATTGATGGCCCCGCTTAACTTCCCCCGGTTAAGCGGGGTTTGCATTTTTGGGGCTATTGCGCCGGCCTGTCGAGATTGAACAGATCAAATTGCGGCTTGTAGATGTCGCTGCGCATGTTGAACGCACCCATGACGCTGTGGAACGGAAAGTCATGGGGAAAGCCTTCGGCAGGAATGATGGCACTATTGCTCAGCCCTCGGTTTTGCTGAAAGCCTTCTGACATCCAGACCAGGAATGGAATACGCCGCTGAAACGCTGGTGCAATGGCATTGGGCAGACCGTGCAGATAGACACCCGCTTCGCCCAGCGACTGACCGTGGTCCGACACATAAATCATGGTTGAATCTGTGTCCGGGAAGCGCTGCAGATCTTGGATCAACCCGGCCAGCAGATAGTCGGTGAAGCGGATCGAATTGTCATAGGCGTTGACGAGTTCCTCATAGCTGCAGTCCGCAACCTGAACCGTTTTGCAGACGGGCGAAAACTGCTCGAATTCCTTGGGATATTGCTCGAAATAGGCGGGGCCGTGGCTGCCGAACAGGTGGAGCAGGACGAAAATCTTGTCCGAGTCCGACTGCCTGAGCTCGTCGGCAAGGCCATACATCAACGCCTCGTCTAATCGTTCCGCTGGGCAATCATTACCGGTGCAGGACTTTGCGATGTCCGCTGACCACTTTCGGCTGGTCGATTTGATCGGCGGCAGGCCGTTATTGTTGGTTCGATAGATTGTCTCAATGCCATGCCGCATCAGATAATTGGGCAGGGGCTCGTTTGTAGTTGTTTCGCTGGCCTCGCTGCCTTCGTGGGTCAGAATGCACGCTGTGCCCGCCAGTGTGCTGGTGCCGCAGGACAGGCCAACGGGAATGGCGGCGATGTTCTGCTGGGCGGTGAACGGGTTGGTGTCGCGCTCATAGCCGTATAGCGAAAAATTGTCGGCGCGAGCGGCTTCGCCGATCACCAGAACCACAATTTGCTTGCGGCCTGGGCTCTCCTTGATGAACTCGGCTTTTGGCAAAATCACCTGTCTGCGCTCCGACAGCGACTTGTAGTACAGGTGACGGCCAGTGTTGACAATGTAGGACCAGGGCAGCACTCGGGCGCCCAAACCGGTCAGGTGCCGGTCATACCACAGCCAGGTGTGCGAGGTTGCATAGAGCCAGCCACCAAGAATGAACAGCAGCGACGTGCCGCCAAGCATGCGCCACCAAAAGCGCACGACTTGGATCTCGACCATCCAGATCAACACGATGGGAATGATTGCGTAGATGAACAGGTGCACAAACAGGCCGACATGCAGCAGATCTGTGACTTCGCGTGTATGGGTGCCGAGAATGTTGGCCATCATGCCCGATGTCATCAACACGCCGAATTCGGTCATGAAGTAATAAGCCGTTGCATTGACTGCGAAAAGCAACATGGCGGTTGCTTTCATGGCCTTCACACCGAAGACGGACATGGCGATTACCAAGTAGGCCAACAGCAAGAACTGCACGATTTCAACGGAGACAATCTGAAGAATGCCCTGGCTGCTGGGCCAGTCCGAAACCTCGAAAGCAAATTCAAGAAACGGGCCCTGAAACAAGAGCATCTGCGCCAGAGCGACCACAGCAACAAACAGGTATTGGTGCATTTTGAAAGTCATGCGTGCTCGAACTTTCCAAACAACGAGGTGCCTTGGCGGAAAACCAGTAATTGGCCAGCCAAACAGGCAGCCTTGTGTCAGAATTGTAACATGCTGGCAAGCAAGGCGATTGAACCTGATGAATTGCAAATTTGCAGCAAATGAAAGTCCAGCCTAAGCTAACGCGTGGCTTCCTTGTTTGAAGCCCTGAGGGGCTCGCCATGGCGATTTGGCAACTTGGAGGAAACTATCGTGAAAAAGATCTTTGTTAGCACTGCTATTGCAATTGGTGCCATGGTCGTGCCTGCCTCGGCGCAGTCATTGGTGCCCTGGGGCTCGTCGGAATATTGGGACGTCTTGATTGACCCATCGCTCGGAGACGGATGCCTCATTCAATCGGAATTCGACGATGGATCTGTGGTGCGCATCGGCTTCGATCGCAACAAGGGCGAAGGCTATGTCACAGCTTTCAATGGCGCCTGGGGGGATATTGAAGAAGGGGCCAAATATTCCATCCTGTTCCAGTTGGATGGTGAAGATTACAATGCTGAGGCCACTGGCATGTATCTCAACGGAGTGCCAGGCGCCGACATCCCGTTCGACAATCCTGACTTTCTGTTTGATCTTGCCAGCAAATACACGATGACGGTGTTCAACGAGTCCGGGGAAGTCATGGCGATCGATCTCACCGGCAGCTACCAGGCGCTGGAAGCGGCGATGGAGTGCCAGGAAGAACAGGGCTAGCACCCTGTTCCAAAAGGCTTTTGTGAGGCTTTAGCGCTTCTGTGCGGTAATGTAGAAGGCCTGTACGCCTTCATTGACCATGTAGTCGCGCTTTTCCTGTTCGAGGATTTGCCATGTCTGGGATTCGCTCAGAGCGGTGATCGCTGCTTCAAACTTGCCGCTCTCCCAGACGCCTTCGTTGACCGTGAAACAAATCAGGCCGGTAGGCTTGGTAATGCGGATCAGTTCATCAAAGCCTTCGGGGCCAAGATGCCCGTGGGTGAAGACGCCAACGCATAGTGTCGCGTCGTAGCTGGCGTCGTCGGCACGCAGCGGTTGACCCGGTTCAAGATCAAGCAACTTGCGATAACCGTGCTTCTGGGCGTGGCTCATCATTTCGGCCGAAATGTCGGTTCCGTCGTAGATCGAGAAACCGGCGGTCTTCAGGTGCATGCCGACCAGGCCGGTGCCGCAGCCAACGTCCATAATGACCGCATCTTTGTCCTGGCAGTGGCGGGCCAGCATGGCGACTGTGGTCGGTTGTGAGACGGTGCCCAACTTGTTGTCGTTGTCATCGTCGTAGGCGTCAGCCCAGTCTGCATAGACCGATTTCAACTGCCCCCCGGCGTCGGCGGAATCATCGAAGTGATGGTATTTGTCGATACCGTGGGTTTTGGAATCTTTTCGATCGCTCATCATGCCACCTGCGCTTTGCGCCCCACCAGAACGACTATCAAAACTGCCACGGCAAAGCCAATTGTTTCCATCGTGATCTGCTCGCCGACGACAATCGCCGCCAATCCAAGGGTGAAGAACGTCTGCAGCAGCTGGATCTGGCCGACCTTGGCAATGCCGCCCATGCGCAGACCGGTATTCCAGGCAAAGAACCCAAGCAGCATGGAAAACAGCGCAACGTAACCAAAGGCCCAGGCCTGCGGTGCGGGTGCCGCTTCATAGCCAGGTTGCCAAAATAAGAAGGTTCCGATTGCCGAGATCGGCAGGAAGAGGATCAGCGCCCAGCATATCACCTCCCATCCCGGCAAATGGCGGCTCAGCTTGCCAGAAACCACATATCCAGCGGATGCTGTGATCCCTGCGACCAGCAGCCACAGGTCGCCAATCACAAAACCCCACTCGCCATCGCGCAGCGCGAAGACAATGATCAGTACGGCGCCAACCACGCCGCAGAGCCAAAAAAGTGGCGATGGGCGTTCACCAGCCAGCAGCGTCGCAAATATCGCTGTGCCCAGCGGCAGAATGCCCAGAACCACGCCGCCGTGGGAAGCCGGAACTGTCACCATAGCCAGGGTCATGAAGCCTGGAAAACCGTAAACCAACGCAAGGCCGGCAAATAGAAGTCCCCATAAGTGTTTGCGTGGAAATGATTTTTTTAGGGCCAACAAGCAAAACACCGCCGCGATTCCCGCAAAGAATGCACGGCCAAACGTCAAAAACCCGGCATTGAAAAACTCTACTGCCATGCGGGTAGCCGGCAGGGTACCGGCAAATATCAAGACGCCGAGCAGGCCCAAAATCAGGCCCAAGGTCGGATTGGGAGCATCGGTTGAAGAGCGGGTAGCGGCCATATGTCCTATTAGATTTAGTTTGCCTCACCGTCGACAAATTTGTGCTACACGTATGAAATATATTTCACTCGCATCCACCCCGTAAAAGAGATTAGACTTGCGCCATGTCCATATGGTCTGACATCAGCCGTTATCTGTCCTCGGTCGCTTGTGACGCGCTCTGCTCCGTGCTGGAGGGGGTGCGCACGGTGTTTGCCGAGAATCGGGAGAAACGCCGTCGGGTCGCGTTCTCGATTGCGCTGATCGCTCTGTCGGCGAAAATGGCCAAGGCAGACGGCGTTGTGACGCAGGTTGAGGTGGAAGCCTTTCAGCAGGTGTTCCAGGTGCCGCCCGAGGAGGTCAACAACGTTTCGCGGTTGTATAATCTGGCCAAGCAGGATGTGGCGGGCTTTGACGCCTACAGCGCGCAGGTTCGGGCACTGTTCCCGGGCGACGATCCATCCGATGACGACGTTTTGCAGGATGTGATGGATGCGCTGTTCCACATCGCCAAGGCTGACGGCCTGGTGCATGAAAACGAAGTCTACTTCCTCGACGAAGTCGCCCATGTTTTTGGATTTGAAGCAGCGGCTTACGAGCGCATCAAAATGCGCCACATGCATCCTCAGGGGTCAAACCCCTATGCGATTTTGGACGCCGACCCCCAATGGGATTTTGTTAAACTGAAGGCGCATTACCGCAAGCGAGTGGCCGAAAGCCATCCGGACCGGCTGATTGCCCGAGGCGTTCCAAGCGAGTTTGTCGGAATTGCCACCGATCGGCTGGCGGCCCTGAATTCTGCCTGGGAAGCCATCGAAGCCATGCACGCGACCAGAAAACCGGCCGTCGTCACTTGAGTTTTGACGCCGATTCATCCTGTGTTGACGCCATTCGCCCGGCCGTCAACTTCGGCGAAAGGCGGGGCGCAAAAGCCGCATCTCCCGATATCCTGCTGCTCCATTACACCGGCATGGAAGACGATCCCGGTGGAGATCGCGCTTTAAACTGGCTGTGTTGCGAAGAGAGTGGCGTGTCCTGCCACTATCTGATCCGCGAGTCGGGAGAAGTCGTGCAAATGGTGCCCGAAAGCAAACGGGCCCATCATGCGGGAGTTGGCAAATGGGAAGGCGACGACGATACCAATTCACGTTCGATTGGGATTGAGATCGTCAATGGTGGTCATCCGGCTGGACTGCCAGATTTTCCTGCTCTGCAAATGGAAGCGGTGCTCGCATTGTCTAAGGACATTTTGGCCCGGCACGATATCGCCCCAAGACGCGTGCTGGCCCATTCCGATATTGCGCCGGGGCGCAAAGTCGACCCGGGCGAGAAATTCGATTGGTCCTTTTTGGCGCAGCAGGGCGTTGGTCATTGGGTCGAGCCGGCTCCCATCCGCTCCGGCCGCTACTTCCAGCAAGGCGATGTGGGGCAACCGGTTGAGGCGCTGCAATCCATGCTGACGCTTTATGGCTATGGTGTTGAGGTGAATGGTGAATTCGACGCGCAAACCAAATCGGTTGTCGATGCCTTCCAGCGCCATTTCCGGCAGGAACGGGTTGATGGCGTGGCCGATATATCCACAATCGAAACGCTTCACCTTTTGCTCAAGAGCCT
>JABSRX010000163.1 GCA_013214695.1 Rhizobiaceae bacterium
GCAACAGCCACCGTTCGCGTTCGGTTGGCGTCGTGTCCTTGTAGGCCGGAAAAGCTGCCTTCGCGGCAGCAACGGCTTTGCGAATATCGTTGCCAGTGCCGTCGGCCGCATAAATATACAAACGGTCATCGAGAGGATTGAAGTCTTCGAAGGTGGCGCCGCCCTCGGCATCCACCCAATCACCACCAATGAAGTGCTGAAGCGTTTTGATTTCTGTCTTGGTATCCATGTGATTACTCCTTGTACAGCTAACCGCCGACGATGGTTTCCGGCAGGAACAGCGCGAGTTGAGGAAAGAGAATGAGAAGAACGATCATCGCGGCCATGGCGAACCAGAAAGGCCAGATGCCGCGGAAGATGGTGCCCATGGGGACATCCGGTGCGATCGACTTCACGACGAAAACATTGATCCCGACCGGTGGACTGATCATGCCCATTTCAAGCACGATGACCATGATGATCCCGAACCAAATCAGGTCCCACTGAAGACCGATGGCAATCGGGATGACGACCGGAATGGTCAGCACCAACATAGCGATGCCTTCCAGGAACATGCCGAGAAACAGGTAGGTAAGGATGATCACGAACAGCACACCCACGGTCCCGATGGGCAATGAAGTGAGGAACGTGACCAGCTGACCTGGCAGTTCCGTCAACGACATGAACGGAATGAACACGAAGGCGCCGATGATGATCAGGAACACGGTCGACGTGGCGCTCATCGTTTCCAGAATTACGGTGCGGGCTTTTTCAAGCGACAGCGAGCGGCGCATCAGCGCCACAACAAAGGTCAGGAAGGCTCCCACTGACGATGCTTCGACCGGGGTGAAGAAGCCGGTATACATGCCGCCGATGGTAATCAGCACAACAGCCACGATCGGGATCGAGTGCCAAAGCGCCGACATGCGGTCCTCGCGACTGGACTTCTCGCCCTGGGGACCCGCTTCGGGGTTTCGCCGAACGACCAAATGGATCGCGCCAATGAACAACAGCGTCAAAATAATGCCTGGAATGATGCCCGCCATGAACAGGCGGCCAATCGATTGCTCGGTCAGCACCGCGTAGATGATCATGCCGCCCGATGGCGGAATCAGGAAGCCAAGTGTGCCGCCGGCGGCGACCGACCCAGTGGCCAGACCATCGTCATATTTGTACCGTTTCATTTCGGGCAATGCGACCCGCCCCATGGTCACAGCTGAGGCGAGGGATGAACCCGAGAGCGCGGCAAATCCAGCACAGGCAGCAATCGTGGCCGACGCCAAGCCGCCCCGGAGATGTCCCATCCAACGGTAGGCTGCGACGAATAGGTCTTTCGACATGCCCGAGGCACCGGCCAGATTTCCCATCAGGACAAACATGGGAATCACCAACAGGTTGAAATTGGAGGCCGCCTCGAAAGTCTCACCAGCAAGGTTGGAATAAGCAATTTTCCAACCGCGCGCCCAGGCCTGGTCGGCGTCCATGCCGATCAGCATGAACTTATTGGCATTGGCAACGACAGTGCCGATAAAACCAACACCCAGCATCGACAGGGCAACCGGCATGCGCAGAGCCAGCAAGACAAAGAGTGCTATCAGCCCCAACAGGCCGATCAGTGTCATGCTCATCATAGCGCGTCACCGTTCAGCCTGATGTTGACGTTTTCCTTGTTGCGCAACAACTGGCCGATTTCGATCACCAGAACCACCGCATAAAGCGCGACGGAGGCGGCCAGCACGTAGTAAAACGGCTCATAAGAAATCAACAATTGCTGGGTTGTTTCGCCAAACCGGCTGGCGCTTTGACCCGCGTGCCAAAGCCGCCAAGCCATTATGATCAGCAACGCGACGCCCAGTACTTTCATCAAAATCATCGACCATTTGGCAAACGCCGCAGACATGCGGGATTCCAGCACCTCAATCTCAATATGGGCGCCGGTGCGGGCGCCAAGCGGAATGGACAAGGCGACAATAACGACGAGGACAAGGATCAATATGTCTTCAGCACCGGTGATCGGCGCATTCAGTGCCTTGCGCATGACGAGGACATTCCAAACGGAGAGACCGGTCATGAAAACCAACGCAGACCCGCCACCGATTAGTGAAACCCAGAGCAAAACCCTGTCCACAATCGCCATAAGACCATTCGAAGATTGAGAGCTCGACATCACTTTCCCCGCACGAATTGGCCGGACCCAGAGGCCCGGCCAGTTGTGATTACTTGTTCAAAGCGTTGTAGATTTCTTCTGCGTTATCGATGCCGTTACCGGCATATTCGGCGAAGATTTTCTTCAGGGCTTCTGCAGTCAGACCGTCCATCTTGGCGCGCTCATCGGCCGAGACAGAAACAAAGGTCACATTCTTGATCTGCGGCGCACCGCTTTCATGGGCCTTCATGCCGCGCACGGAATCGTTGTGGAAACTCTGCGCCCCCATCATCGAAACTTCCTTGCCTGCCAAGCCATCAATGATGGCGCGGTGCTCATCTGAAAGCTCCATGTAGCGCTCCTTGTTCATCGCGACGAAGAACACGGCAAAGCTGACTGGAATATTGTCGATGTAGTGGCTTGAGACTTCGCCAAAGTTCCATGGCGGGGTCATCTGGCTGGCCGAAATGGATGTGCCATCGATGGTGCCTGTTGAAAGGCCCGTATACATTTCAGTCACCGGCATCTGAACCGGAACAGCGCCCCAGGCTTCAAAGATCGGCGACGTCATAGTTGCAAAGGGCACCACTTTGGAACCGCTAAGGCCATCGAGCGTCGACAGATCTTTGGTTGCTGCCCAGGCATCACCGGCAACGGTGAACATGCCCAGCAGTTTCACGTCATTGTATTCGTCGGCAAAATATTTATCGAAGACGTTCCAGATCGCTTCGGTCGACTGCAAGGATGTCGTGTGCTTGCCCGGCGGCACGATCAGAATCGATTTTGGAAACAGGGCCGGTGTGTAGGTCTGCAGTCCAAAAGTGATGTCAGCGACGCCCTCCACCACTCTCTTGTACTGCTGCACGGGACCTGCACCGAGCTGACCGGCCGGATAGACTTTGATCGTCAAAGATCCGTTGGAACGCTTGGCGACTTCCTTGCCGAACCAGTCAAAGAAAAAGGAGTTGATGTGGTGTTGTGGCGGAATGAAAGTTGCGACGGACAGTTCTTCGGCGCTCGCCTGATTGACGCTCAAGGCCAGGCCTGCGGCCATCGCAAGCGACATGAGTTTCTGCTTCAGTTTCATTTGACTCTCTCCATTAGAATTCCTGGCGGTTTCGCTCTTGTTGTTTTTGCAACCTTGAGATTGGGGCCCGCTCACTCAGACTTTTGAAAAATCAGGGCACCATTTGATGATGCCTTCCTGAAAGCACTGCTTTTCGCGGAAGGCCTCAGCCCAGCGGGTGATGTTGGGATAGTTCTCAAACGGATAGCCGCAGCCGATCAGCACGAAGTGCAAGGGGATCCAGGAAATATCGGCCAGGGTAAAGGTGTCGCCCATCACCCAGTCATTACCCTCCAGCGCCACTTCAAGCTTGTCGAAACAGTCCTTGAGAATGGCCTCTGCCTTGGCAACATCGTCACTGCCGAACTGGCTGGAACCGGCATGCTTTGAATGAAATCTTTTCAGCTCTTCATTCTGCTGAAGCTCACTGTATTTTTTTTCTTCTTCCGCCGTCTTCTTCACCTTTTTGGCGATGATCGTCGCGTAGACGTAAGGCTTGACGGCCGGCACATGGATGGAGCCGGCAAGACGCAACCATTCCAGCATTGCCTCATTGTCGACAGCGCGAAGGGAAGGTTCGGGATATTTCTCGTCGAGATAATCAATGATGTCATTCGACTCGATGTGCACCACTCCATCATCGATGAGTGTTGGCACAAGGCCGTTTGGATTGATGGCAAAATAGGCGTCTGAGATGTTTTCCTTTTTCTTCAGATCCAAATGGTGGCTGGTCCAATCGAGCCCCTTTTCAATAAGGGTCATGCGCACCCGCATGGAACAATTGGAAATCGCACCGTGATACAGATGCAGCCCCTCAAGGGATTCAACAGACTTGTCTTTTGGAACGACAACAACCATGCACTCTCTCCCGGCCAAATAGGCAACTTTGGGTCAGCGTGACAAAATTGGGATCCCATTTTAAGAAATTTAAGCAATCGAACCATAAGTTTTCGCTATGAACGGCCCGTTTAGGATCCCAATTTGCAACTTGACTTTGGGATCCCAAACGGGCTCTGTTTGCCTATGGACTCAATCGACACACAACTCGCCAATCAGATTCGTCAGGACATTATTCTCGGTGCCTACGGGGCTGGCGAACGCCTTTCTGAAGCGCAACTCTGCGACACCCACAAGGTTTCCCGCACCCCGGTGAGACTGGCTTTGCGCCTGCTTGAACGCGAAGGTGTTATCCGGCGTGGCGAAGGCCGGGGTTACCTAGTGCAAAGCCCAACGGTCGAAGACATCCTTCAGGCGGTGGAGGTGCGCGGCCATCTTGAGAGCCTGGCAGCGCGTTTGATGGCGCAGAATCCGGACCGTTTCGACTTCCTGCCCGATATGACGTCGGCGATCGACACACTGGAAAGCGCGATTGATGATCTCGTGAAGCTGGGCGAACTCAACGAGAATGTGACGCTGCGTGCCCAGTCGGCCAACAAGACGTTCCATTCAGCGATCTTGTCCGGCTGTGGAAACAGCTACGTCAAATATACCTGCGAGCAGATCAGCCATTTGCCGATGTTGGCTGTTGGCTCAATGGTTTTTGATCGCAGCGTCAGCGACACGCCTGATCATTTCGAGCGCGGCATGTTCCGGCTCCGGCTGGGCAATGCTCAGCACCGGGTCATTGTGGAAGCGATTGAAAAAGGTGATCCGGTTCGCGCCGAAGGCATGATGCGGGAACATTCCCACACCATGGTGGAATATATCCAGAAGTTTGAGAAGCAGGGCGAAAGCCTGACAGTCGCCGATCTGATTGCCTACTCGACTGCCTAGGCGGACTGGGCGCCCCCCTCGAACCCGACCTAGGAAAGCGGTTTGCGAACTGGCAAGATCTTCGGATCTTTCCCGGCCGCGTCCTCCTCGTTCCAATAGCCAATCAACACGCCCATCTGTTCCTCAAGGCCGGTCATATGATCGTTGCGCGCCTCGGACCAGGTCTCGCGCTGGCGATATGTCAGCGACCAATTGGCCAGCTTGTTGAACATCTCCTGACGGATATCGGCATAGTCTTTGTGCCGACCCAGATCGTTCAGCTCGTTGGGATCGTTTGTCAGATCAAACAGGGCCGGCGGAAATCCCGGCGCATGAACATATTTCCATTCCTTTGTCGCGATCATATAGGATTGGCAGTCGATGGCGGCACGCCCGGTCTGGGGCCGAAACACCTGACAGGAATAGTCGTATTCACTGATGGTGAAGTCTCGCCATTCGACCTCCTGTCCGCGCAGCTTCGGCAGTAAAGAACGTCCCTCCAAAATATGGCCTGGGATTTCTCCACCATGGAAGTCCATGAAAGTGGGAATGAGATCAATGGCCTCAACCAGCGCGTCGTCAACCGTCCCACGTGTGCTGTCTGCCGCCTTGTCAGGATCGACAATGATCATCGGAATCTTGACCGATGGATCGTGAAAATAGTCCTTGTCTCCCATCCAGTGATCACCAAGGTAATCGCCATGGTCCGACGTGAAGACAATCATTGTGTCGTCGAGCAGACCACGCTGCTCCATGAAATCAAAAAGAATGCCCAGCTGATCATCGATCTGGGTGATCAGTCCCATATAGGCAGGAATAATTTTCTCACGTGCTTCCTCACGGCTGAATGTCTTGCCCGACACCCGATCCATGAACAGCTTTGCCAATGGGTTTGGATCATTCAATTCGTCCTGCGATTTGATTGCAGGCACCACATCGTCGGCGGAGTACATGTCGTGATAAGGTGCCGGCGCCACATAGGGCCAGTGGGGCTTGATGAAGGACAAATGCAAAAGCCAAGGCGTTTCGCCATCATCTTCCGCCATAAACTGCATCGCTCGACGCGTCATGTAGGGCGTTTCTGAATCCTCATCGGTGACACGTGCTGGTCGATCAACCGCGTCGTTGAAGTAGCCAGAGCGTACGCCCTCATCGACATCCACGGAATTGGCTGCCCAATGCCAGGGATTGGCGTCTTCGGTGTAACCTTTGTCTTTCAAATATTCATTGTAAGGAAGATCGGGCCGCACCATCGCATCGGGATGGATGCCATCGTCACGCTCATAGGGTTCAAATCCACCCTGTGCCAAATGACGACCGATCGAACCTTCCGGATCAATGCCCAAGCGCTCCATGCCCTCCCGGTCAGGTATCACGTGTGACTTGCCAACCAACACGGTGCGGACACCGAGACCGTTCAGGTGATGACCAATGTTTTTTTCGCCAACCCGCAGCGGTGCGAAGTTGGACATGGAGCCGTGCGTTGAGAGATATCGGCCGGTGTAAATGCTGGCGCGAGAGGGGCCACAAACTGGCGATTGGCAATAGGTGTTGGAAAAGATCACACCGCGGGCGGCAAGCGCATCGATGTTGGGCGTCTTGATTGTGGGATGACCCATGCAGCCCAAATAGTCATATCTGAGCTGATCACACATGATGAACAGGATGTTTTTACGCGCCATTTACGTGCCAAACTTTGAGTTCGAGTTATCAGGAATATACGCCATTTCTGGCACTTTCAGGATCCCAAATCAACAAAGTACAGTCCAATTTTCCTAATTATCGATCAATATACAAATTAGGGATCCCAAATAGCAGTCGAAAGGGTGTCGACATTTCTGTCTCGACAATGCAATCTTGCTTTGTTTTGGGCAATCCGCAACCCCACAGAGCGCCAGCACTGTGAGTGGCTGACAAACGAGAGGATCAACACCGTGCATCCGGAACTGAAAGCACATCCAGACTATTTCAAGAAAGAAATCGTTCAACTGGCGGACAATGTATACCAGGCCTTCGGCTTTGCAGCCTCCAATGTCTACATGATCATCGGCGACGACGGTGTCACCATCGTGGACACGACCGAAACCACCACCGCAGCGGAAAACGTTTTGGCGGAGTTTCGCAAGATCACCGATCTGCCGGTCAAAAACATCATCCTCACGCATGCTCACCGGGACCATGTGTCCGGGGCAAGCGTCTTTACCGAAGGAGGCAGTCCGGAGATTTTTGCAAGCGATCGGTCTTCAGAGGACTCGCTGACCGAAGAAACGGCCCATCCCCGTCCGGTCAAGGCCCAGATGGCCCGCACCAAACGTCAATTCGGTATTGGCCTGTCCTATCCTGACGAAATCATTGGCATTGGTGTTGGGCCAGGCGACCGTCCACTGAAGGGCATGGGCGCCGGCATCTTGCCACCGACCCGCAAGATTGGCGAAGATGGAGAGAAAGTCACACTTTGTGGCATCGATCTCGAATTGGTTATGGCGCCGGGCGAAACACCAGATCACATGGTCGTTTGGTATCCCGAAAAGAAAGTTCTGATCAGCGGAGACAACTTCTATCGGTCGTTTCCAAATCTCTATGCGATCCGCGGAACCGAGTACCGCGACTTTGACACCTGGGCCAATACGATGGACCTGCTGATGGCCTTCAAACCAGAAGTATTGGGGCCAGGTCACACCAAGGCCCTGTTCGGTGCCGACACGATCCAGCAGTCTTTGACGGACTACCGCGACGCCATTCGCCACGTCATCGACGAAACCCGCAATGGGATGGATGCCGGCAAGACGATGGACGAACTGGCGCACAGCGTGAAGCTGCCACCACATCTCGCCGACAAGCCCCATCTGCGCGAATATTATGGCCGCGTGGAATATGCCGTCCGCGCCTATTTCGTGGGCACGATGGGCTGGTTTGACGGCAATCCAACGTCCTTAAGCCCGTTGGCGCCGACAGACGAAGCCCAACGGTTCATCAAGCTCGCTGGTGGTGCTGACGCAGTGCTTGCAGAGGTTGATGCCTCAAAGAGTAACGGAGATTTTCAATGGGCGCTGCAGTTGATTGATCGACTGATCAACGTTGGACACGACGTGGAAGGCATGAAAAAATTGAAAGCCGAGACGCTGCGAGAGCACGCCGTCAGTCAGATCAACTGTCCGACGCGCCACTATTACATTCAAAGTGCTAAGGAGCTTGACGGCGGCGCGTAGGCGCCAGGCCAGCCTCGCCTGATAGACAAGCATCGCTGAACAGGAGGCATCGGATGAGCCTTGAACTGTATTACCTGGAAGAGACGGACTCGATTTGCTCCAATCGGGTCATCGTCACCCTGAGCGAAAAGGGGATAACCGACTGGGTTCCCCGCAAGATGAACCTTGTCAATCGTGATCAGTTCCAGCCGGACTATCTGAAGCTTAATCCGCAAGGCGTTGTCCCGACGCTTGTGCACAACGGACTGCCGGTGCGGGAATCTTCACTGATCTGCAACTATATCGATGACCTCACCAACGAAAATCCGCTCAAGCCGAGCGACCCAATCCAGCGCTGCCGATTGGCGGAGTGGATCAAGCTCTTCGATGAGCGCGGGTTTGAAGCCACGGCGGTGGTGAATCTCGTCACAAAGTTCCGCTTGACCGTGCCGCTTGAAAAGATGGAGGAACGCTGGAAACACGTGCCCAATATCGACCGCCTCTACCGTCAGCAATCGGTCATCCTGGAAGGCGTCGAGTCCCCCTATGTGATGCGGGCGATTGGTGCGCTGGAGACGATTTTCAGACAGATGGAGACGGCGCTGAAGGACGGTCGGCCGTATTTGATGGGGGATCAGTTTACACTGGCGGAAACCAATTTTGCGCCTTTTGTGAAAGTCCTGGAGATGGTTCGTTTTCTCGACTTCTGGCTGGAACCCTATCCCCTAACCCGCGCATGGTGGGATCGTATGGCCGAGCGTCCCAGCATGCTTCAGCTCGACAACTTTCCTTACAGCGCGGTTTCAGAAGATTCAGTGCACGCGCGGACGGGTCGCGAAACCGCGCCCGGGTTTCAGAAAAAGCTGGAAGACTATCGACACCGTTTTGCCCATGCCTACAAGGTGGGCGAATAGACGCGACCTACTTTTTGGTCCAGCCCAATGTAACTGGATGGCCAGGCCGTTGTTCATGGGTCTCACCTACATGTTTGCCGGCATCCCATCCAATCGGCGCCAACACCCGCTCGGCAAAGTCGATCGATTCCTGGTCCGTCACGGTCGCGATCGTGTCGTTCCATCGATTGAGATAACCACCAACAGCGATCACCGCGAGAATCTCGATGATCTGAGCTTCCGAAAAATGCTTGCGCAGTTCCACAAAGTGTTCAGGCTCCGTCGCATTGGGTGACGCCCCGGCGGCCAGCGCCAAATTCATCGCAGCCCTCTCGGCGTCGGTGAAGAATTCTGATCTTTCAAAATCCCAGATCGACTGAATTTTTTCATCCGACATGCCAATCAGATGCAGGTGATAGGCGCCATGCGACTGACAGTGGCGGCAGCCACTTGCAACACTGGCCATCAGAAAAACCAGCTGTTTCAATTCGCCGGTCACCTCTCGCGACGGGAACACCAGTTTCAGCAGGTTGTTCCAGGATTCCCGCAGCTCTGGCCAGTTTCCCATCTCGAAGTTTTGGCGATCTTCATATTTGGCGTCACTCATCGTCATCCCCTGTCATTGCAATTTCCCAAGCCCATTTGACCTGCACAAATACAGGGACGGCCACAAGTGTAGTTGATACCAGATCCGGGACCACGGCAAGACAAGCTGCCATCAGCATCAATTGCACAGCTGGAAAAACTTCGATTGCGAAGATCCTTTGAACCTTCAGTTGGCCCACCCGGTGTAGATCAGCCGGAGTGCAACAAGAGTGACGAAGATTTTGAACACAGTCCGGAAGGTCTCTTCAGAAATGATATGGGTCACCCGCTTGCCCAACCATGTGCCGACGAATCC
>JABSRX010000164.1 GCA_013214695.1 Rhizobiaceae bacterium
CTTTGGGCAGAAACCAGCGCAACCCCACGTGACACGCTGCTTTGCCATGCGGAATGGCCGGCTCCCGGTCTGGTCGACGAACAGGCGGCTGACGAAATCAACTGGCTGGTTCAGTTGGTGTCGGAAATCCGTTCAGTCCGGGCTGAGATGAACATCAAGCCGGGTCTGAAGATGCCATTGGTGATCGTTGGTGCGAATGATCAAACGGTCGAGCGTTTGGGCACCCATGATGCCGCGATCAAGCGCTTGGCGCGCATTGAAGAGATCGAAGTTGCTGGTGCGGCGCCGGAAGGGGCGGCGCAGATGGTCCTGGGCGAGGCAACCGTGTGTTTGCCGCTGAAGGGCGTCGTCGACTTTGGTGCTGAGATCGCTCGTCTCGAGAAGGAACTGGCCGGCCTGGACAAGGACATCAAACAACTGTCTGGCAAGCTGGCGAACGAAAAATTCGTCGCCAACGCACCGCAGAAGATCATTGATGAGAACCGGGATCGTTTGGCTGATAGCGAAGCCAAGCGCGGCAAGGTTGTTGAAGCCTTGGAGCGGGTTAAGAGTTTTGGCTAGGCAGGTTTGCCAAAGACCAAAGCGCAGCCAATTTGAGCCTTTTCGAGAATCGGCGTAGCCGACCTTGCTTGTGCTGGATGTGACAAATGGCACATCAACTGACAGCCCTGTGCACAAATCGGAAGAACGACGCGAACACATTCAAACTGTGATGTCCGTAAACCGTTGATGAAAAGAAGCAAAATATGAGTGTGGCATTATTGGCACGCCACTGGAATTTGTTTGACGTAAACGTAAATCAAGTGTCCCAACCTGAGCAATTATGTCATAAGTAAGACAGAATAGGTTTCGTTGCACGGGCAACGTTTAATTTTTGGAGGAGGGGCACATGAAATTCTTCAGGAATTCAGTACTCACATTTGCAGCAACAAGCATGCTGGCAACCGCGGCTCATGCGAGCGGCTGGGGCACCGAAGGTATCAACCCAGGTGGTGCTTTGTTTAACGACAAGTCCTTTGTCATACAGGGAGCCGCGATTTATGCTTTGCCGGAGCGCAACTACACAGGCGCGACTGCGACGAATCCTCCTGCTACGCTGACTTCTGCAAACACAAATGCAGCCGACACTTTCGTTTTGACGTCGGGTGACGTCAAGTTTGCCGTGAATGAAGCAGTCGACTGCGCCTTACGCGCACATGAGGCTTATCACAATGACACGTCGGCAGACCTGAATTGGCTCGGCGCTACTTACACCCTGTCAACTGACATCAGTTCATTGGCGTTGGACGGCACATGTTCTTACAAGTTTGCAGTTGGTGATGGGTATCGTTTGAGGCTGATCGGTGGTGTGACTTCCACCGATTTGTCAGTTACGCGCTCCAATGTTCTTGACGCGTTGACTGCCGCCGGTGCTGGTGCCGCACAAGGAGCGATCAACACCTATAGTCTCGAAGGCGACCGTGTATACGGCTATCGCTTAGGCGCATCGTTTGAAATTCCAAAATACGCTCTGAGAGCTCAGGTCATTTATGACTCGGAGCGCGATATTAATTTGGTTGGTACGCAGTCGATTACTGGACTTGGCGTAGTTGCTCCTGCTCTCGTCAGCATTACTTTGCCAAAGAGCATTTCGGCTCGGGTGCAATCCGGAATCAATGCCACCACATTGGTTTATGGTGGGGTACGGTGGACGGAATGGAGCGTAATTCAGGCTCTTTCGGTTACCGGTGGTACACCGGTGTCGGTCACGACTGGCTATAAAAACGGATGGGATGTCGAGGTCGGTGTCCAAAAGAAGCTGACGAGCGATCTTTCCGGTAGCGCCGCTATAAGTTGGACAAAAGGCATTGGTGGTGGTTACACCGACTCTTGGGGCCTCTCTGCAGGATTGGCATACGATCTTGACGACAACTGGCGGGTTAGTGTCGGGGCTTCCGCTAGATATCTCACGAGCAGCAACGGCGAGGGTGGAACCCTCGGTTTGTCAACTGTGTCTTACAATCAGGCCAATGACTGGGCATATGCTGCTGGCGTGCGTCTTCAGTACGCACTTGACTGAGTTTACCAGGAATAGCTTACAAAAAGGCGGCCCATGTGGCCGCCTTTTTTGTTTCTACCAGTCAGATGCGCTAGGTTGTCCGCTTGGAGGCCGCCACCCTGTTTGAACCTG
Organism: Rhizobiaceae bacterium; assembly: GCA_013214695.1. Lineage (GTDB taxonomy): Bacteria > Pseudomonadota > Alphaproteobacteria > Rhizobiales > Rhizobiaceae > Pseudahrensia. The sequence continues at coordinate 2,171 of JABSRX010000164.1, forward strand.
TCATTCTTCCCTTTTGGCTCGTAGTGCTGCTGGTGCTGTTTGGCGCCATCGGCCTGCTGGATCGCATCATTGGACCAAGTTTGCGTTGGTTTTTCCAACGCAAGGCCAATCGGGCCATTGAGGAACTGAATACGCGGCTTCACCTGCGCATTCAGCCGTTCAAAACCACCCGGCGCCAAACGCTGATCGACCAGTTGATGCTCGACCCGATCGTTGTCAAAGCCATCGAAGCCCATGTGGAGGAAGCAGGGGTGCCGCGCGATGTGGCGATGGCGAAAGCGGAACGCTACGCGCGCGAGATCGTGCCGGCATTCAACGCCTATGCCTATTCGCGACTGGGAACACGCCTGGCGCGCTGGATCTCGACTTTCATCTATCGCGTACGTCTGGGCTTTCATGACGACGACGCGATTTCATCGATCGACCCCGAAGCAACGGTTGTCTTTGTGATGAACCATCGCTCGAACATGGATTATGTTCTCGTGACCTATCTCGCGTCGGCATCGGCGACTCTTTCCTATGCGGTCGGCGAGTGGGCGCGGGTGTGGCTGTTGCAGAACCTGATCCGTGCCATGGGTGCTTATTTCATTCGGCGCGATTCCGGCAATGTGCTCTATCGACGGGTGCTGGCACGGTATGTTGCCATGGCCAGCCGATCCGGCGTCACCCAGGCGATCTTCCCGGAAGGGGGGCTGTCCCGCGATGGCCTACTGCGAGAACCAAAATTTGGCCTTTTGGGCTACATGATCAGCGACTTTGATCCCGACCAGCACCGTGATGTGGTCTTCGTACCGGTTGGCGTGAACTACGACAGGGTCTTGGAAGACCGGGTCCTGCTGAGCGCCCGGGAGGCCAAGATAGGTGAGCGCACATTCAAATTCGGTCTCTTCGAAGCTGCAGGTTTCGTTTTCAACCTCATCATGCTGCGCATTCGTGGCAGGCTTTACCGCTATGGCTATGCCTGTGCGAGTTTCGGCACACCGGTATCGTTGAAACAATGGTGCGCCGAGCAGGGCGCCGGTTTTGCCGGCAAGAGCGAGAAACGCATCTTTGCCACTGTTGAGAAATTTGGCCGCGCGCTGATGCACGATGTCGGCCAGATGGTTCCAGTGCTTCCGGTTGCCCTTGTCGCAACGATTTTTGAAGAGGCCGGTCAGGCCGGATTGAGCCAACTGGAGTTGAAATCGAAGGTCTATCATTTGCTCCAGCAATTGGAGGCAAATGGCAGTCACATTCACGTGCCGCGCGCCGATCGCGACTATGCTGTCACAACGGGACTGCGGATGCTGACCATGCGCCATATTGTGGCGCTGGAAGCCGGCGTTTATCGCGTCGCCGACAATCAAAAGGAGCTGTTGACCTATTATGCCAACTCAATCCGCCATCTGCGTCATAATTGAAACTTCTGACCCCTTTAATTCAGGGTTTCGTTCACCTATTTTGACATCAAAGGATTCGTCAGGTGGTTTGGCAGCAATAAACTTGAACTGAAATTACCGATGTTAATCCTCTCTTAGTCTTCAACCTCTTTCCTGCATCCACAGCGAATCCCGAAGAAAGGCATCCTATGAAGGATCCCATCAATACCGCCATGAACCTGGTTCCCATGGTTGTTGAACAGACCAATCGTGGTGAGCGGTCTTATGATATTTTTTCCCGCCTCCTGAAGGAGCGCATCATTTTCATCACCGGCCCCGTGGAAGACTCCATGGCTGTCTTGGTTTGTGCCCAATTACTGTTTCTGGAAGCGGAGAACCCGAAGAAGGAGATTTCGCTGTATATCAACTCGCCAGGTGGCGTGGTGACATCGGGCATGGCGATCTATGATACGATGCAGTTCATCAAGCCTGCGGTTGCAACTCTGTGCATGGGGCAGGCAGCTTCTATGGGATCGCTGCTGTTGGCGGCGGGCGCCAAGGACATGCGTTTTGCGCTGCCGAATTCGCGGATCATGCTGCACCAGCCGTCAGGCGGCTTTCAGGGTCAGGCCTCGGACATCGAGCGTCACGCTGCAGACATCGTCAAGCTGAAGAAGCGGCTTAACGAAATCTATGTCAAACACACCGGTAAGGACTACGAGACCATCGAAAAAACGCTGGATCGCGACCACTTTATGACCGCAGAGGAATCCGTTGATTTCGGTGTTGTCGATAAAGTGATTGCCTCACGCACTGAGATCGAAGGCGGCGAATAAGCCGCAGACCAGCGACAAATTGTCGGCATGGTCAGTTCTGGACAGGAAAAAGCGGTGCATAACATAGTTGTGGGGTTAACCGCTTCGGTTCAGTGCAACAGATTTCCCCAATGATACGATTAAGGGTGCGTGTTAAGGGAAATTTGATTTGAATGTTGCTAGTTTTGCCAATCTGTGGCGAAAATGGTGCAACTACATCAGACTCACCTCACTGGGGATACGGGTCTGCAAGTAAAGCGGCAAGCCGCTTGGTAGAAGGGATGTTATGAGCAAAGTTTCAAACTCCGGCGGCGGTGGTGGCGATTCAAAGAACACGCTCTACTGCTCATTTTGTGGCAAGAGCCAGCATGAAGTTCGCAAGCTGATCGCAGGCCCAACCGTATTCATCTGTGATGAATGCGTCGAACTCTGCATGGATATTATTCGTGAAGAGAATAAGTCCAGCCTGGTCAAATCCACGGAAGGCACGCCGACCCCGCAGGAAATCCTCGACGTATTGAACGATTACGTCATCGGTCAGCCGCACGCCAAACGCGTTCTGGCAGTCGCCGTGCACAACCATTACAAGCGCCTCAACCACGCGACCGAAAACGAAGATGTGGAATTGGCAAAGTCCAACATCATGCTGATTGGTCCCACCGGTTGCGGAAAAACGCTGCTGGCTCAGACCCTGGCGCGTATTCTGGATGTGCCTTTCACCATGGCCGACGCCACCACGCTGACCGAAGCCGGTTATGTGGGTGAGGACGTTGAAAACATCATTTTGAAGCTGCTGCAGTCGGCCGACTACAATGTCGAGCGGGCCCAGCGCGGTATTGTCTATATCGATGAGGTCGACAAGATCTCACGCAAGTCCGACAATCCGTCGATCACCCGCGATGTGTCGGGTGAAGGCGTACAGCAGGCTCTGTTGAAGATCATGGAAGGCACCGTTGCTTCGGTTCCTCCGCAAGGCGGTCGCAAACATCCGCAGCAGGAATTCTTGCAGGTGGACACAACCAACATTCTGTTCATCGCAGGCGGCGCCTTTGCTGGCCTCGACAAGATCATTTCCGACCGTGGTCGCAATACCGGTATCGGTTTTGGCGCCAATGTGGAAAGCCCTGAAGATCGCAAGACTGGCGAACTGTTCAAGGACCTTGAGCCTGAGGATCTGCTGAAATTCGGTCTGATCCCGGAATTTGTTGGCCGTATCCCGGTTCTGGCAACCTTGGAAGATCTCGATGAAGACGCCTTGGTGCAGATCCTGTCGGAGCCGAAAAACGCTCTGATCAAGCAGTATCAGCGGTTGTTCGAGATGGAAGAGACAACGCTGTCCTTCCAGGAAGACGCGCTGCGCGCCATCGCGCAGAAGGCGATCATCCGCAAGACCGGCGCCCGTGGCCTGCGGTCGATCATTGAATCGATCCTGCTGGAAACCATGTTCGACCTGCCGGCGATGGAGGGTGTTGAGGAAGTCGTGATCTCCGAAGAGGTGGTCAACGGCAATACCCAGCCGCTGTATATCTATGCGGACAAGTCGCACGAAGAAAAGGCTGAAAGCGCCTAGTTTTTCGGGACCGATATTCTCAGAAAAGGCCCGTAGCGAATGCTGCGGGCCTTTTTGTTTTGGCCAGCATCAAATCTTGTCTTGAATTGCCTTGAGGTGACCCCACATTCGATTTATCGACGCCGTGAGATACTCACACTTTTTACCTTAACCCCCGAATATGGTTGATGCGACAAATGCGGGAGTGTGCACGGCTTGAATTGGTGGCTATTGTAGCACCACAGATTCGCGATGCGTTTCGGCGGTCGTGATAAACGTAAGGATCATTCTATGTCAGATGACAGCAACAACGATGCAGTCAAAAAAGATATTGGTTTCAATCCCGACGGCGGTCTGTTCCCGGTTCTGCCGCTGAGGGATATTGTCGTTTTCCCGCATATGATCGTGCCGCTGTTTGTCGGACGCGAGAAGTCCATTGCGGCGCTTGAAGACGTCATGCAGGACGACAAGCAGATCCTGCTGGTCACCCAGAAAAACGCCGGCGACGACGATCCGGCTCCAGGTGCCATGTATGACATCGGTACCCTGGCCACGGTTCTGCAATTGCTGAAATTGCCAGACGGTACCGTCAAGGTACTGGTTGAAGGCTATGAACGGGCCTCCGTGACACGATTCACCGACCGCAAGGACTACCATGAGGCCTATGCGGTGCCGGCACCTGATATCGACGAAGATGAGGTGGAAATCGAAGCCCTGTCGCGTTCGGTGATTGGCGAGTTCGAAAACTATGTGAAGCTGAACAAGAAAGTCTCTCCGGAGGTTCTGTCCGCCGTCACGCAGATTGAAGATTTTGCCAAACTGGCGGATACGATCGCTTCGCACCTGTCGGTGAAAATTTCCGAGAAGCAGGAAATCCTGTCGCTGTTGTCGGTCAAGGAACGGCTCGAAAAAGTTCTGGCGATGATGGAAGCGGAAATTTCCGTGCTCCAGGTTGAGAAGCGTATCCGCGGTCGTGTGAAGCGGCAAATGGAAAAAACCCAACGCGAATACTATCTCAACGAGCAGATGAAGGCCATTCAGAAGGAACTCGGCGACGGCGATGAAGGTCGCGACGAGATGGCCGAGCTGGAAGAGAAAATCCAAGCGACCAAACTGTCGAAAGAGGCCAGCGAAAAGGCCGAGGCGGAGTTCAAAAAGCTCAAGCAGATGAGCCCGATGAGCGCCGAGGCGACCGTTGTGCGCAACTATCTCGACTGGTTGCTGGGCATTCCATGGGGCAAGAAATCGCGCATTAAGACCGATCTGATTGCTGCAGAAGAAGTTCTCGACACCGATCACTACGGTCTCGAGAAGGTCAAGGAACGTATTATCGAGTTCCTTGCGGTGCAGAGCCGCTCGCCGAAGATCAAGGGCCCGATTTTGTGCCTCGTTGGTCCTCCAGGCGTCGGCAAGACATCGCTTGGCAAGTCCATCGCCCGCGCGACGGGCCGCGAATTCGTGCGCATGTCGCTCGGCGGCGTTCGTGATGAAGCGGAAATCCGCGGTCACCGTCGCACCTATATCGGCTCAATGCCTGGCAAGGTCATTCAGTCGATGAAAAAGGCGAAAAAGGCCAATCCTTTGTTCCTGCTCGATGAGATCGACAAGATGGGACAGGACTTCCGTGGCGATCCGTCTTCGGCCCTGCTCGAGGTGCTGGATCCGGAACAGAACAACGCCTTTGGCGACCACTATCTGGAAGTCGATTACGATCTGTCCAACGTCATGTTCGTGACCACCGCCAATACGCTGAACATTCCAGGTCCTTTGATGGACCGGATGGAGATCATCCGTATTGCCGGTTACACCGAAGATGAAAAGGTCGAGATCTCGCGCCGTCACCTGATCCCCAAAGCGATCAAGAACCACGCTTTGGCCGATAAGGAACTGACCATTACCGACGACGCGCTGCAAAACGTCATTCGTCTCTACACCCGTGAAGCCGGTGTGCGTAATCTGGAGCGCGAGCTGGCAACACTCGCCCGTAAGGCGGTGACCGAAATTCTGAAGTCGAAAGGCAAGAAGAAGACGGTCAAGGTGACGGCAGAAAACCTCAGCGACTATCTGGGTGTTCAGCGTTTCCGCTTTGGTCAGGTCGAGAAGGAAGACCAGGTCGGTATCGTTACCGGTCTCGCCTGGACGGAAGTTGGCGGCGAATTGCTGACCATTGAAGGTGTCATGATGCCCGGCAAGGGCAAGATGACCGTCACCGGCAATCTGCGCGACGTGATGAAGGAATCGATTTCCGCAGCAGCGTCCTATGTGCGCTCGCGGTCGATCGATTTCGGCATCAAGCCACCGCTGTTTGAAAAGCGTGACATCCACGTCCACGTGCCGGAAGGTGCGACACCGAAGGATGGCCCAAGCGCCGGTACCGCCATGTCGACCGCAATCGTGTCGATGCTGACCGGTATTCCGGTGCGCAAGGACATCGCCATGACCGGCGAAATCACCTTGCGGGGCAGGGTGCTGCCGATCGGCGGCCTGAAGGAAAAACTGCTGGCAGCTTTGCGCGGCGGTATCACCAAGGTGCTGATCCCGGAAGACAATGCCAAGGATCTGGCCGACATTCCTGAGAACGTCAAAAACGCTCTCGAGATTGTTCCGGTAGCCCATTTGGACGATGTCCTGCCGCATGCACTGGTCTCCATGCCGGAGCCGGTTGAGTGGGACGAAGAGGAAGCAGAAGCTGCTGCGCTGGCCGCAAAAGCGGATGCCGATCCGGCAAGAGTCGCGCACTAAACAGCCGTTTTGAGGCAAAAATCGAATCACCCGCCCACCTTTCACGGTAGGTGGGTGTTTTCGTTTGTAGGGACTTTGGCAGAACCATTTAGGCTGGTTTTTACAGATATTAGCGCAGGATTTGGCCCCAAAACCCTTATTTTCTGGGCTTTTGTATTGTTTCGACCGCTTGAAAAGGCGAAAATGGGACAACCTTGGTGAGTCGTGAGTACAAGGGAGTTATTGAAACAAGGATGTCTCCTATGAATAAACAAGAATTGATTTCGGCAATGGCTGCGAAGGCCGATCTAACAAAGGAACAGGCTGGTGCCGCCCTTGAGGGTTTCATCGATTCCGTGACCGACTCGCTGAAAGCTGGCGACGATGTCAGACTGCTGGGTTTTGGCAACTTCACCGTGTCCCGTCGTGAAGCCAAAATGGGCCGCAACCCACAGACAGGTGCTCCTGTTGAAATCAAAGCCGCCAACGTGGCGCGTTTCAAAGTTGGTAAGGGTCTGAAGGACAGCATCAACTAAGTCCGACTTGGACATCAGTTTATCAAGCCCCGCACTCCGGTGCGGGGCTTTCTCTTTTTGAGGGCCGCCGACATGAGCAAGACGCAGCAGAAGATCGACTTCATTCTGGAATTGGAAAAACTGAAGGGCGTTTTGCGCAAGACCAAGCCGGTGGGGCAGGAGCGTTTCGAAAACAGCGCCGAACACTCCTGGCAAACAACCCTGACGGCGATGATCCTGCTCGACGAGGCGGACGCGGATATCGACGTGCTGAAAGTGCTCAAGATGTTGCTGATCCACGATGTGGTAGAAATCGATGCCGGCGATGTCTTTGTCTATGACACTTCGGCCCGCGCCGAGATCGCTGAACAGGAAGCCGCAGCGGCGGAGCGCATCTTTGGCATGTTGCCACAACCCATGGGCGACGAGATGCTGGCGCTGTGGCATGAATTCGAGGGGCGGCAAACCCCGGAATCCAAATTTGCCAAGGCGGTCGACCGGGTCAATCCGGTGATCCAGAACCTCACCAGTGACGGGCAAAGCTGGGTGGAAAACCACATTTCGAGAGACCGGGTGCTGGCCATGAACAGCGAAATCGAAGCGGCGAGCCCGGAATTGTGGGCTGTCTTGAAGGCTAGGATCGAAGCCTTTCCATTTCCCGAGGATCAATAGCGGCTTCTCGCAATCAGATATTACTGCAGTGGTCACCGATTTGGCTTGGGTGTAAGCAGCTAAGACGTACGGGCGACTTGGGCATAGTTTACTATTG
>JABSRX010000165.1 GCA_013214695.1 Rhizobiaceae bacterium
AGTTTGCTTGGGTGTGGGTCGAGGTGGACTTTACTTGGATTGGACCGCCACTGCGTCGCCGCCGCCGCCGCCGCCGCCGTCACCGCTTTCTGCGTTGGGGGCAGATGTGAGAAACAAAATTCTCATCCTATCTGAACTTTGAAATGCCGTTCCTCACGAGTTGGGGGAGGGCTTCCTATGTTGTGTCGGTAACAACAAGGATCCTTCCATGTCCGCCTCATTCCTCTCTGAACACGAAGCAAAACCGGCTCTCGATGTGTTTCCAGCCTTCTTCAAGGTTTCGGGAAAGCGCGTCATTGTCGTCGGTGGTGGCGATGAGGCAGCGGCCAAACTGCGTCTGCTGAGCGAAACATCCGCTGAACTTGAGGTCTATGCCTCCAGCATCTCCCCGGCGATGGAACAGGCGATTCAACTCGCTGGCGCAACACTGTTTGCGCGCGACTATCAATTTGAAGACTTTGCCGATGCGGCGCTGGTGTTTACCGCACAGGAAAGCGAAGCCGAAGATGCTCTGGTGGTGGAAGCAGCGCGGATGGTCGGTGTGCCGGTCAATGCGGTGGATCGCCCGGACATGTGCGACTTCATCACGCCGGCCATCGTGAATCGCTCGCCTGTCGTTGTCGCCGTGTCGACAAATGGCACCGCTCCGGTTCTGGCCCGTCGCATCAAGGGCATGATCGAAAAACTGCTTCACCCGCGCACTGGTGCGTTGGCACGCTTTGCCGATGCCTTCCGCCGGCCTGTGGCAGCAAGCAACCGCGATGGCCGGCAACGTCGGCTGTTTTGGGAACGCTTCTTTGATGGTCCGGCCGCCCAGAAGGCGCTGGATGGCGATATGGCCGCTGCCTGCGCTTCTGCCCGTGATCTGCTGGCGTCCTCGGACGAAGGCGATCACGGTCACGTTGCACTGGTCGGCGCGGGCCCTGGTGCCGAAGACTTGCTGACACTGCGCGCCCATAAAGTCCTGCAGGACGCCGATGTCGTCATGCATGATGCCCTGGTGCCGATGGAAATCGTGCGCATGAGCCGCCGTGATGCGGAAATCATTTCCGTCGGCAAGCGCAAAGGCTGCCATTCGAAATCACAGGATGAAATCAACGCGCTGTTGGTTGAGAAGGCCAAACAGGGACTGAAAGTCGTGCGCCTGAAATCCGGCGATCCGATGATCTTTGGCCGGGCAGGGGAGGAAATAGCCACCCTGCGGTCACACGACATTTCCTATGAGATTGTCCCCGGCGTCACCTCGGCTCTGGCCGGTGCTGCAGAAGCGGAAATCCCGCTGACCCTGCGCGGCACGGCTTCGTCGGTGATTTTCACCACGGGTCACGACCTGAACGGCAAACATCTGCCTGACTGGGCCCAACTGGCGCTCAGCGGAGCCACGATCAGCGTCTATATGGGCCGCACAGTTGCTCGGCAAACTGCTGAACGTCTGCTGCAGGCCGGTCTTGCTGCGGAAACGCCCGTCGCTGTTCTGGAAAATGTGGCCCGGCCGGACCAGCGCCGTCTCGTTGGTACGCTCAGCGATTTGCAGCACCTGCAAGACGAAAAAACCTCTCCCTCAGCCGCCCTGATCATCATCGGTGAAGCGGTGGCTGCAATCCGCCTCGACCAGTCGATCCCCTTAGTCGAGGCGGCACCCATTCTTGAACCAAACTCCATTTCCCAAACTGAAGGATTGGCTGCATGAGCACTTTGAAGAACCCAATCGCATTTACCGCAAACAACCTGTTGGATGGTGAGGTCGTCTGGCTTGGCCGCAACGGCGGCTGGGTCAAATCGATAGACGAGGCCCGCGTCTTCGGCACCGAAGAGGAACGCGCCATGGGTGCTGCCGAAGCAGCCCAGGCCGATGCAGACAATCTGGTGGTCGAGCCCTACGAAATCGACCTGAACTTGGACGAAGGCCGCATTGCGCCCGCCAAGTTCCGCGAGCGCATTCGCGCCGCAGGCCCAACCATGCGCCTTGACCTCGGCAAGCAGGCTGAACTTTCCCAGCCAGAAGCACTCGTGGCTGCTTAAGGACACACAATATGTACCGCTATGATGAATTCGACCGCGAGTTTGTAACCTCGCGGGTAGCCCAGTTTCGCGATCAGGTTGAACGGCGCGTGTCGGGCGAATTGACGGAAGACAATTTTAAGCCTTTGCGCCTGCAGAACGGCGTCTACCTGCAGCTGCACGCTTATATGCTGCGGGTTGCCGTGCCGTACGGCACGCTCAATTCATCACAGATGCGGATGCTCGGGCACATCGCCCGCAAGTATGACCGGGACTACGGGCACTTCACCACACGACAGAACATACAGTTCAACTGGCCGAAGCTCGCGGACATTCCCGACATTCTCGAAGACCTCGCATCCGTCGAGATGCATGCGATCCAGACGTCCGGCAACTGTATCCGTAATGTCACTGCTGACCACCTGGCGGGAGCTGCCGCCGATGAAGTTGCGGATCCACGTCCCTATGCCGAGATCCTGCGTCAATGGTCGACGATCCATCCTGAATTCCTTTTCCTGCCGCGCAAGTTCAAAATTGCTGTCATTGGGTCGCCCAATGACAGGGCTGCAATGCAGTTTCATGACATCGGTCTGGAAGTACGCAAAAATGATGCCGGTGAGTTGGGCTTGCGCGTTTTCGTTGGCGGTGGTCTTGGCCGCACACCGATGATTGGCAAGATGATCCGCGACTGGTTGCCGGAAGAGGACATGCTGTCCTACTGCGAGGCGATCCTGCGGGTCTACAATCTCTATGGCCGTCGCGACAACAAGTACAAGGCGCGCATCAAGATCCTGGTCCATGAGACGGGTCTGGATGATCTGAAGAAAGACATCGAGGCGGAATTTGAACGCATCAAGGACGGCGTGTTGAAACTGCCGGACGAGGATGTGGCCGCCATCGCTGCCTATTTTGCGCCGTCAGAGTTCGCTGATCTGCCTGCCAAAGATGACGGATTGGAACAGGCCAAACTGGACAATCGCAGCTTCGCCCGATGGGTGGACCGTAATGTGGTTGAGCATGCCCAATCCGGCTACGCCATTGTGACCGTTGCGCTGAAGGGCACCGGTGAAGCACCTGGTGATGCGACTTCTGCACAAATGGACGTGCTGGCCGATCTGGGTGAAAAATACTCATTTGACGAGCTGCGGGTCAGCCACGAGCAGAACGTTATCCTGCCACATGTCCAACTGAGCGACCTCAAAGCGGTCTACGATGCTTTGCTTGAAGCCGGGATGGCCTCTGCAAATGCGGGCTTGATCACCGACATTATTGCCTGCCCGGGCCTTGATTATTGTGCTTTGGCGACCGCTCGGTCGATCCCGGTGGCGCAGGAGTTATCACAACGCTTTGCTGATCTCGATTGCCAGAATGACATTGGTGATCTGAAACTGAAAATCTCCGGCTGCATCAACGCCTGTGGTCATCATCACGTTGGTCATATCGGCATTCTGGGTGTCGACCGGCGCGGTGAAGAACTCTACCAGGTGACACTTGGTGGTTCCGGCGACGAGCAGGCGGCCGTGGGTGAGATCATTGGGCGTGGCTTTTCCAAGGATGAAATTGGCGATGCTGTTGAAACCATTGTCGACACCTATCTGGCGCGCCGTTTGTCCGATGACGAAGCGTTTCTCGAAACCTATCGCCGTCTTGGGCCGCAACCGTTCAAAGATGCTCTCTATCCAGCCAAGGAAACCGCCTAGATGACCACGCTGTTTATCGATGGTGCTGTCGCAGAAGACCCATGGGTCAGTATCGATGGCGAACAACCGGTGCCCGAAGCCGAGGACGTCATTGTTTCGCTGGCGTTGTTTGAAGCGCAACGTCACGCGCTGCTGACGCGCAACGAGGGGCGCCTTGGCGTCTACCTTGAGGCGGATGACCAGATCGACGCGATTGCGGATGATTTGGGCAAGATCGACCTGGTGGCATTGGACTTTCCGTCCTTCGCCGATGGTCGGGCCTTTTCCAAGGCCAGATTGCTGCGCGATCGCCATGGTTTTGCCGGCGAGATCCGCGCCACCGGTGATGTGCGCATCGACCAAGTGCAGCATATGCGCCGCAGCGGATTCAACGCGCTGGCCGTGCATCATCAACCAACGGTGGATTCCTTGATGGAGATCAAGGATGCGGGCCTCAACCTCTTCTATCAACCCGCTATTGAAGGCGCCGAAGCACGCTCCAGTTCGGGCGGCAGAAGCTGGGCGCGACGGGCACTGTAAGGACAAAGCAAGATGAAAATTCACGTCACGGACCCGCAAGGGAACACTGCAGAATTGCCTGCGCTTGAGGGATTTCGGGTGATGGAGATCATCCGCGATTGGTCAAGCGAATCCGGCATCGGCATCAAGGCCGAATGTGGCGGCGCCTGCGCCTGCGCAACCTGCCATGTGCATGTGGCGCCGGACTGGGTCGATCAGTTGCCGGAAATGCGCGACGACGAGGAAGAGCGCCTGGATGAGGCCTTTCACGTCGACGAAACGTCGCGCCTGTCCTGTCAGTTGATCATGAGCGAGGAACTCGATGGTCTGCAGGTGACAATTGCGCCAGACGCGTCCATCGAAATTGCCACGCCCAAAGTGGCGTAAGCGTGCAAATCTACAGCGCAGCCAATCAATAGAATGGGATGTCGCTGACGGTTCCTGCAAACCGGCCGTCTTCGCGGAGGACTTCGACGCGATCGCCAGGCTGCACATCGGTGGTCACCAGCAGATAGCCAATCGTTTTGCCAAATCTTGGTGACCAGACGCCGTTGGTCATGCTGCCGACCCGGGTGCCGTTCTTTTCAACGTCATACCAGCGCAGGTGCCCGGGGCGTTGATTTTGGTCTTCCAACTTAACACCCACCAGATGGCGCTTGAGGCCGCCCGCATGGTGTTTGCGCAATGCTGGAATACCCACGACTTCATCAGGCAGGTCCAGATTGACATACTTTCCGAGCCGCACCTCAAAAGGCGTGGTCTGGTCATCGGTGTCGCCACCAAACGACAGCAGGCCGCTTTCGATGCGCTCGGCTGGATTTGGGTTGCCGGGCCCGATGCCAAATGGCTGGCCGGCCTCGCGGAAGATGTCCCACAATTCAGACCCGCGGGACCCGTCCAACAAGTAGAGTTCAAAGCCGCCTTGCTTAGAGTAGCCAGAGCGCTGAACGATCAGTGGAATGCCGTTGATTTCGGCGTGGTCAAACCCGAAATACCGCAGAGATCTGACCCGATCACCCAAAACCGAAGCGACCACGTCCTCGGCCTTTGGCCCCTGCAGAGCCATGGGTGAGACATCGGGTTCTTCGATTTCCGCCTCGATGCCGCGTTCGGCGGCAATGGCGCGCGCCCACAGCAGGATGTTGTTATCGCCGATGGAGAACCAGTAGCGGTCTTCTTCCAGCTTGAGCAGGACCGGATCGTTGATTAATACACCTCGGTGGTCACACATCGGTACATATCTGCCCATGCCGAATTCGATCTTCGAAATGTCCCGGACCGACAGGATCTGGGCCAGGGCCGCAGCATTTGGTCCTTTGATTTCCACCTGACGCTCAACCGCCACATCCCATTGTGCAACGCCGGTCAAAAGACGCTCATATTCCGCCTGCGGGTGTCCGTAGGAGACGGGCATCAACATCTTGTTGTAGGGCGAAAACCCAGTCACGCCTTCGCGCACCGTTGCTTCATAAAAGGGGGATACACGCAAGCGTGTGTTGGGTCCGATCTCAGCCATGATGGGAGCTATTCCTACTGTTAGTCCAGGGTGGCCGCGTGCAGTGCAGCCTTCTGCAATATGCCCGACAATATGCGGCGTTCGTCTGCGCTCAGTACAGACAAAACCTCTTCCTGTCTTCTCAAAAGATAGGTCGCAATTTCTTCATGCAGAGCGCGGCCTGATGGTGTGATGCGCAGCCTTGCCTGGCGACCGTCATTGGGATCCGGTGCCCGCTCCAGATGCCCCTCTTTCAACATGCGGTGCACGGCGCGGCTGATCGTATTTCGGGGACGTCGTGCAATACGGGCAACATCCTGGGCGGTGAGCTCTTCGTAATGCGACAGACAGACCAGCAAAATGTACTCGGCACGCACAAGCCCGAAGTCTCTTTGCACCGCGTCATAGGCGGGCATCACAATTGCATTGCCGAGATAGGTGATGCGGTAGGCATCGGGATACTCAATCGTATCAAATATTTTGGACAGATCGGGGGGCGCCATTGGGCTGGTCTCCAGTGAAAGAGCTTGCAAGCTCGGTCGATATTTGATCATAATGTTCCAAATGGAACAATATGGCTTCGCGGCGCAATGACCCAATCCAAACTCACAATTCCAGATCTCGCAACCAAAAAAGCGGCCGGTGAACGGCTGGTCATGGTGGCGGTGGAGGAAGTGCTGACCGCTACCTGGGCTGAGCGTGCCGGCGTCGATATTGTCGGTGTTGGTGACAGCCTCGGCATGACATTGCACGGCCACGAAAACACGCTTGCGATGACCGTTGACCAGATGATCATGCACACCCAAGCGGTGCGGCGCGGTGCGCCTAATACCTTGAGCCTGGTTTCGATGCCCTATGGCTCCTACGCGACGCCGGACATGGCGGTGCAAAACGCCGTGCGCATGATGAAGGAAAGCGGTGCGGACGCGGTGAAACTCCAACTTGGCAGGGAAGGGGCGCATATCATCAAGGCTGTTGCGGATGCAGGTGTGCCGGTGATGAGCCATGTCGGCCTGTTGCCGCACCGTGTGCATCTCCTGGGCGGGTTCAAAATGCAGGGCCGCACCGCAGAAGCCGCCATGGAGCTGGTCGATAATGCCAGAGCCATTGAGGACGCGGGCGCCATCGGACTGGAAATCGAAGCCATGCCTTATGAAGTGGGCAAGGCGGTCGATGAGGCGGTGGATATTTTCACATTCTCCATCGGCGCAGGAGCCGCCGGTACCTGCCAATTGCTCAACGGATATGATTTGCTCGGCGCGTTTGACACGTTCAAACCGAAATTTGCCAAGTGCTACGCCAATCTCGCCGAAATCGCCACTAAGGCCTTCGAAGACTACTGCGATGACGTGCGCTCAGGGCGTTTTCCCGATGATGAACACAGCTATCAGATGAAACCGGAAGAGATCGCCAAACTGCGCGCAAAGCTCGGGAAGGATGGAGCATGATGACCACAGAGCCAAACCGCAACGGCCAGACCATTCCCAATGGCATGTTGCAGGACAACTACCCACGCAACATGTGGTGGGTGGCCGCCCATGCCAGCGAAGTGTCGACCAAGCCGATGGCGCGGTGGATTCTTGAAACACCGGTTGTTCTGTACCGTCTGGAAGATGGAACACCGGCTGCCCTGTATGACCGCTGCCCACATCGTTGGGCGCCGCTGTCGGAAGGGCATGTCTGTGGAGACAAGCTCGTGTGTCCCTATCACGGCATGGAGTTCAACACCGAGGGCAAATGCACCAAGGCGCCAACCCAGCATATGAAACCGAAAACGGCGATCATCCCGTCTTTCACCGTCAAGGAAGCTGGCGCATATATCTGGATTTGGATGGGCGATCAGGAGGCCATCGATTGCGATCCCCCCGAGGTTGGCTATCAGGTCGATCCGAACTGGAGCGAAGTTCACGGCTATTATGAAGTTGCCGCCAATTGGGTGCTCATTCGCGAAAACGTGCTCGATCTGACCCATATCGCCTTCCTGCACAAAAACACGTTCAAGCAGGATGACTGGATCACTGCGCCGGATACCTACATGGAAGGCGAAACGGTTTGCTACGAGCAGGAATTTGATCTTGCGCCGCTGTCACCGCTGTTCTGTGCCGGCATGGGCTTGCCGGAAGACAAGCCGATCAAACGCGTTCAAAAAGGCCGCATGCCGTCGCTGGCGATTTCGTTCTCGGATTGGAATGTGCACGACCCGGCACCCGAACCTGGCCGACGCTCCGACTTCATCATGCGTGGCTGTCACATCGTCACGCCGTCTCGGCGCGGGCAGACCCATTATTTTTGAATGGCCGCCTTTGATGTGCCGGAAATTTCCCAAGACGTGGCCGACAAGACCAAAGCCAGCGTCACGGCGGCATTCGATGAAGACAAGCACCTGCTTGAAAAGCTTCAGGCCAGCGTGGACAATGACCCGCGCGGTCTCGACTTTCTGGAGGTGACGCTGGGCGCCGATGGTGCCGGCATAAAGGTGCGTCAGATCCTCAACAAGAAGCTCAAGGCGGAAGGCAGGGCGCTGTAACACCATCCTGGAGGCAAGGCGAAATGAAAGTCCGCCCATTTCTAAGACAGATGGCCTTGCTTCTAACCTTGAGTTTTGCGGGGGTGGTAACCGCCGCCACAGCGGTCGCAAGCAAACCCAATATCTTGCTGGTGATCACCGATGATATGGGGCTGGATGCCTCAAACTGTTACGCAGTGGGCAACAGCCAGGCACCGATGCCGAACCTTGAAAGGCTCTGCGCTCAGGGCCTGGTTTTCGACAACGCCTATGCGGCCCCGGTCTGCTCGCCAACCCGCGCCACCTTGATGACAGGGCGTTACGGCTTTCGCACCGGTGTGGGAACCGCGATCACCCGGCGGGGCGGCAGCGGCCTGTCGACAGATGAGACCAGTTTGTTTGATCTGCTGGCATCCACCGACTACGCAAAAGCCGTCATTGGCAAATGGCATCTGGCGCCATCCCCGCGCGATTACAGTCACCCGGCAGAACTCGGTGTCGACGATTATTTTTGCCTGATGTCCGGCGGCATTCGCGACTATTACAACTGGACGGCCATTGAGAACGGCAGACCGGTCGATATCAGCGGCTACAGCACCACTGTATTGACCGACAGAGCAGTTGAATGGGTTGGTCGCCAAACGGACCCTGATAAGCCGTGGTTTCTGTGGCTGGCCTTTAACGCGCCGCATACACCGTTTCACGTTCCGCCATCAGACTTGCATTCGGCCGGTGATCTGGCCGATTCCCAGCGTGCCATTCGGCAAAACCCAGAGGTTTACTTCGACGCCGCGCTCGAGGCTCTGGACACGGAGTTGGGGCGGTTGCTGGCGTCAATGGAGGACAATGAGCGGGCTAAAACGATCGTCATTTTCATGGGCGACAATGGCAGTCCAAGGCGAGTCGCGGACCCGGTTTTCAATCTGCGCGGCGCCAAAGGCAGCATATTTGAAGGCGGCACCCATGTGCCGTTGATCATCGCCGGACCGGGCGTCCGCGCCGGACGCACCGAAGCGCTGGTCAACTCCACCGATCTCTATGCGACAATCGCGTCGCTCGCCGGAACGAGGTCAAGCGCCGAAGATGCCATCGACTTTTCCGACGTTTTGGCGGGCAAAGAAGGAACGCGCAGCCACGTCTATGTCGAACGGTTCTCTGAACAGCCTGCGCGCCGGGCCGGGCTGCACGGTTGGGCGATCCGCGATAAGCGCCACAAACTGGTCGTTCTGGACGATGATCAACCGATGCTGTTTGACCTGCAGTCTGATCCCTTTGAAGAACGGGATTTGCTGGCAGGCACTGGCAGCCCGCAAGCGCAGAGCATCGCTGATGCGCTTGAAAAAGTTGCCAACGAGCTGCGCAATTGAGGCGCAAACGGCGCTGCCTCTTCCCAAAATCACCACGAAAATTTCACAGAGCCAGCCCAATTTTGCCATTCCGGATCGAAAGATTGCCTGCGTTTTCAAGCGGGGAATCCGGAGACCGATATGCAATCTTCATTGACGGGCAGCGCCCGAGCCATTCAACACAAACTGCCGTTGGCGCTGCAGGAATTGATTGTCTTTGGTCTGAAACAGGCCAATGCGGCGCTGTTTGGCGGGCTTTTGCTGGCCTTCATGCTGCTGACCACGGTTGTCGAAATGCCCTGGCTCTACCGCTA
>JABSRX010000166.1 GCA_013214695.1 Rhizobiaceae bacterium
TTCCTCCAGTGTTTCCGCCAGCACCGATGCCACCGCCGATCTGCAGGCAGAGGCTGCGGAGCAGAAATCCGATGGTGGCTGGAACGAAGCAACCCCCTTTCCGTTCATTCAGGGCACCGATTGCTGCGGTGAAGTGGTGAGCGTGCATGGTGACGAGTCATCACCGCTGATCGGCAAACGTGTCTTGGTGCGCGCCTGTATGCGCCCTGAAGGCTATGAGACAATGCACAATGTCTGGATGGCGTCAGACTTTGACGGGGCCTTTGCCCAATATGTCAAAGTGCCGAAGGCAGAAGTGTTCCCGGTCGAATGCGACTGGACAGACGCCGAATTGGCGACAATTCCCTGCGCCTATGGGACATCGGAAAACATGCTGCACCGTGCCGACGTGACGGCCAAGGACCATGTCCTGGTCACCGGTGCGTCCGGAGGTGTCGGTTCGGCCACGGTGCAATTGGCCAAACGGCGCGGTGCCCGGGTCACCGCGATTTGCGGGGCTTCCAAGATGGGGCAGGTCCGCGGCCTTGGAGCTGACGCTGTGATCGATCGCAACGCGGACATCGTGGCGACACTCGATTCGGATGCCGTCTCGGTCGTTATTGACAACGTGGCGGGACCGAATTTTCCGCAGATGCTCAAGGTGCTGGATCGCGGTGGCCGCTACGTCTCCTCGGGCGCCATAGCCGGTCCGATTGTCTCGCTCGACATGCGCGACATGTATTTGAAAGACATTCGCCTGATTGGCAGTACTGCCTGGGATGAACCGGTCTTTCCCAATCTGATTGGGTACATTGAGCGCGGCGAAATTCGCCCGCTTTTGGCCGAAACATTCCCTCTCGCCGAGATTGCCGAAGCCCAGCGCCAGTTCATGGACAAAAAGCACTTTGGCAACTTCGTGCTGATCCCACCGCAGTCCTGATCATCCGGCGCTGCCCAGCAGCAAGTCCCAGACTTCATCTGCGTTCGGACAGGCGTCACCGCGCCAACCGATCATCTGATCCGGCCGGATCAGCACCAGATCTGCACCGTACAATTCCCTGAGCTGTGGCGCGTCAATTTGGATTGATTTGATTTCCAGCCCGCGCCGCGTGGCGGCGTCGGCGAGCGTTTTCCCTGCTGGATTTGGTGGTGAAAATTCCAGCAACGTCCAGTCAAAACCGAATTGGTCATACAGCGAACTGCCATCGTCGAACCACCAATGGGGTGGGCGTCCACCTGGCAGGCCCGAAGGCTGATACACATTGGCCCGATCTTCTGGAACGACACCATCCGGTCTCGGCAGAACCGGCGAGCCGTCATAGCGGGTGCCGAAAGTTATGCCGGGAATATTGAACTCGCGCCGCGCGTGATCGTTCAGATATGCGCCAGCGCGGTGCCTTTCTTTTTCCCCCAAGGCGCTGTCGTCTTCGATGTGATCATGGGGGATGAAGTTGCCAACAGAATCGGCAAAGCCACAGGCATAGGCCGTGTTGCGCAGGGCGACCGGCCGGCGCTCCTGTTCATAGCTGTGCAACAGATCCGGACTGGCCTGGCCCTTCAATATCGCCGCCAGCTTCCAGCCCAGATTGACGGCGTCTTCGACCGCCGTGTTGTAGCCGAGACCGCCCGCCGGGGTGAACAAGTGTGCAGCATCGCCGCCGAACCAGACCCGGCCTTCGCCAAACCGATCCGCGACCAGAGAGTGTCCAGCCGTCCAGCCCATATGATCGAGGATATCGCAATCCAGCTCGATGCCGCAGGTTTCATGAAACAGCCGGCGCGCATCGGCGTCAGTCATGCTGTCTTCGCGTTCATTGTCCTTGAGCTGGGTATGGAAGGCGAACTCACCACGGCCGTCGACGGCGGCCATGAAAGCGCGGCGCTGTGGATTGAAAACCCAGTTCATCCATGCCGGCTGCTTTCCGGTGCGCATGTAGAAGTCGGGACAGCGCAGATAGACCGCATACATCTGGCCGCCGAAGAAATGCCGTTGTTTGCCGTATTCACCGGCATAGGAAATCCCCAGAGCCCGCCGCACAAACGAGCGGGCGCCATCGGCCCCGATCAGATAGCGTGCGTCGACCTCCTCGTCCGCGTCGCCCGACACGCTTTCAAACCGGCACGAGACATGGCCATCGGCCTGATCAAACCCCGTCAAACGCCAGCCGAACCGGATATCCGTATCGCCTGCTGCCTCAGCATGGTGGCGCAGGACGGGCTCGACGAATTTCTGGCTCACCCGGTGGGGTGCTTCGGCAGCGCTCCATGAACCATCGTTGCGGTTGACCATGTCCTTCGCCTGACCGGAAGCGGGAAGGCGAAAGCGCGTCAGTTCATGGGCGCCATAGCGGGTGAAATAGGCAATGTCGGTGGGATAATCCGTGGGCAGGCCGAGGCTGCGGATTTCATCGGCAAATCCCAGCCGCCGATAATATTCCATCGTGCGGGCCTGGGTTGCATTGGCCTGCGGGTTGAAAGCGGTTGAGGCCTTGGCGTCATAAAGGGCAACCGACACGCCCCGCCGCCCGAGCTCAATTGCCAGCGTCAGGCCAAATGGTCCGCCTCCGGCAATTGCAACATCGACCTGCTTGCGCGTCACCTTATCCGCTCCGATCGGGCATCAAAGATGGATCCAGGCGGTTTTGTAATCGAGATATTTGTCAAACGCGTGCAACGATTTGTCGACGCCATTGCCCGATTGTTTCATGCCGCCCATCGGCGCTTCGTTGCCGATGCGGCTCATCGAATTGACCTGAATTACGCCGGAATTGATGCCCGCCACCATGCGGTGGGCCCGGGACAGGTTGGCCGTCCAGACGACCCCGGCAAGCCCGTATTGCGTGCCATTTGCCAAAGCCAGCGCCTCTTCTTCCGTCTTGAATGTGGTAACACCGAGAACTGGCCCGAAGACTTCTTCTTTGAACAGGTTTGACTCCCGACCGACGCCGTCGATCACTGTCGGTGCAAAATAAGTGCCGCCGGTTTCTTCAAACAAAGGCGTGCCGCCGCACAGAACATCGCCGCCTTCGCTCAGCGCCGTGGCGACGAACTGTTTCACCGTCTGATGTTGCCGTGGGTTGTTGATCGCGCCCATCTGGGTGGTCAAAGACAGGGGGTCGCCGACCTGGATCGCCTGGCTGTGCTTGACCACGGCGGCGAGAAAATCGTCCTTGATGCTCTCCTCGACCAGCAGCCGTGAAGGGGCGACGCATACCTGGCCGGCATTCTTGAAAAAGCCCTTGGCGGAAACCGCTGCCGCCATGTCGAGATCCGGCGCGTCGGCAAAGACGATGTTCGGCGATTTGCCACCCAATTCCAGGTAGACGCGCTTCATATTGGATTGAGCCGAGGCTTCCAGAAGCAGGCGCCCGACCCGCCCTGAGCCGGTGAAGGCCAGTACGTCGACATCCATATGTCGGGCCAGGGCATCGCCGACGATGGCACCTGATCCGGTGACGACATTGAGCACCCCATCGGGCAGTCCTGCTTCCTGGCAAATGCGCGTCAGTTCCAACACGTTCAAACAGGCGTCTTCGGAAGGTTTCAAAACCACCGAATTGCCGACCGCCAGTGCGGCGCTCACCTTCCAAGCGGTGATCATCAACGGCGTGTTCCAGGGGATGATGACGCCGACAACACCCACCGGATTGCGATGAACCAGACCGAGGATCTTGTCGCTGGTGGGGGCGATTTCACCATAAATTTTGTCGACGCATTCGGCCGAGTGATGAAAGGTCTGGGCACAGGAGCCGGGCTCGGCGCCATAAGCCATTTGCATTTCGGTGCCGTTGTCGCGCACCCCCAACACGGCCATATGGTCCATACGTTCAGCAATCAGATCGCCGATCTTGTGGAGAACCCGTTTGCGGAACGCCGGTTCGCTGCGTGACCAGACCCCGCTTTCGAAAGAACGGCGGGCAGCCGCCACGGCGACGTCAACATCTGCAGCGGTCGCCGAAGCCGCTGTCGTCAGCAGCGCGCCGTCAATTGGACTATAAATCTCATCGCGCCCCCGCTCAGAAGCTTCCTGCCACTTGCCGTCAATGAACAAGTGCTGTTCGGCAATGGCTTGTGTTTTCAGCGCATCAATCGTTGCTTGTTCGATCATCGATTAAACTCCCCGCAGTTTTGGCATGAGAACAAAATCCCAGGGACTGGGCAGTTCGGAAACCGGCACTTCGATGACGACCGGTTCTGGTGATTTGATTGCCTCGCGCAGCTTGATGCGCAGTTCATCTGGCGTTGTGGCGCGCATGCCAATTGCGCCAAAGCCTTCCGCCAATTTGACAAAATCCGGGCTGGTCAAATCAGAGGCAATGAAGCGGCTGTCGTAATTGTCTTTCTGCAGGCGGCGGACATTCCCAAAGGCATTGTCGTTGAAAATGACCGTCGTCAGCGGAATTTTGTGATGCACCGCGGTGGCCAGCTCACTCAGCGTGAACAGGGCGCCACCATCACCGGCGATCGCTACAACAGGCACGTCGCGACGGGCATGGGCAACGCCCAGTGCTGTGGCAATGCCATAACCCAAGGTTCCCTGGTAACCGGTGGAGATGAAGGTGCGCGGCGCGTAGGTTGGGAAGGCGAAACGCGAGACGTAACCGCATTGGGTCAATTCATCGACGAAGATGCCTTCGCGCGGCAGTTCCATGCGGATGGCGTTCAAACACCCCAATTGCGGGCTAAGGTGTTGCGCATAGGCCTTGGCCATCTTGGCCTTCGAAGCGGCAATGCGGTCGCGCCAGTCCTGACGCTGATTGCTTTCGACCTCTGCCAACAGCAGCGGCAGGGCATCTTCGACATCGGCACAAATGGCGAGGTCTGTCTTGGCGCTGCGGCCCAACTGGGTTGGGTCAATGTCGATGTGGATGATCTTTTGATCATCATCGGTGCCCCAAGCCTGCACCTGGCTTTGCAGTCGTGTGCCAAGACCAATGACCAGATCTGTTTCCTTCCAAAGGTCATGGGCAACCGGCATGCCGATGCGCAGATCGTTTTCGTGAGAGACAATTCCCTGGCCGTTTCGGAAGGCAAGAGATGCTGCCGAAATCGTATCGGTCAATTGGGTGACCTCGGCACTGCTGTTCATCGCTCCACCACCGACGACAATCATTGGCGCACTGGCAGCGTTGATCATCGCGGCGGCGTGTTTGATGGCGTCCTCATCCGGAGGCGTCTCTTTCGGTACGGCGATTTCGAGCGCCGAGACATCGCCCTCCAATGGGCTGCGCCAGACATTCACCGGAATTTCAACGCCAACTGGTTGCGGGCGCCCGGTCTGCAGTTGGATCATGGCATTGGAAAGAACCTGATCCGCATCTGCACCGCTGGTAATTTGGGCGGCGTGCTTGGTCAGCCCCTGAATGATCGACAATTGATCGGGAATCTCGTGCAAAAGACCATGGCCCTTGCCGACGGCCGGCAGCGGGATCTGGCCGACAATCGCCATGACCGGCGCGTTCACGGCATAGGCGGTGGAGAGGGCGGCGGCCGCGTTCAAAAACCCAGGACCAGGCACCACACAAAAGGCTTGCATCTTGCCAGTGGCCAGGGCCGCACCCAGGGCCATATAGGCGGCGCCCTGTTCATGGCGCGACTGAATGGGCTTCAACGCATCGGTGCGGTCATACAGCGCGTCGAAGAAATGGTCGTTCTGGACGCCCGGCAGGCAATAGAGCTGATCAATCCCGTTGGCGATCAAGGTCTCGATTGTCAGTTCCGCAACATTGCTTGGTGCGTTCATGCCGCCGCCTCCCTGAGCGCTTTTAATATCAAATCCCCGTCCCGCCCTTCCTGAATGGAACGATCTTGAGGTGCCAGGCATGGGTTGACATGCAACGCCTGCAGCCGGCGCATTACACGAGTGACTCTGATGTTCAAAAACATCGAAAAATCAATGTTCTCCTTGGCCAGCTTGGGGTTGCCCATGACGACGTTTCGTTTTGCTTTGGCGTGACTGTCAGCCAGCTAAATCCATTGCTGTACATTAGGCAAGGCTCATTGTGGCACTTGCTACATCTGGAACTAGACTGGCACTTAGTTGCCAAGCCTTTGGTGGCGTGGCAGCCTCGATCGCTGGGAATGGGCCAGTTTGGGAGTAGGGACCGAGACATCGCATGAGCAAGCGTCCGAATTTTTTGTTTTTCATCACCGACCAGCAGCGGGCTGATTGGTTGGGCTGCTATGGCCATCCAATCGTCCAGACGCCGAATATGGATGCTATTGCTGTCAAAGGAACACGGTTTGAGAACTTTCATGTTGCCTCGCCGATCTGCATGCCGAACCGGGCCTCTTTGCTGACCGGGCGCATGCCAAGCCTGCATGGGCTGCGCTATAACGGGTGCAACTTCCCGCAAAACGCCAACACTTTCGTCGATGTCCTGGCGGCGTCCGGCTACCACACGGCGGCGATTGGCAAGAGCCATCTGCAGCCGTTTCTGCATCGCAAGGCGATCAAGCTGGACGATGGTAAAGAGCGTCTCGTTCAGGAAGCCTGGAAACCGGATGGCCAAGATTACGGACAGGAACAACCGGACCGATATGCCGAGGACGGGCGCTATGACTTCAAAACGCCTTACTATGGTTACCAGCATGTCGACATGGTCACCGATCATGGCGATCGGACAGGTGGCCATTATTTCCAGTGGTTCCGCGAAAATGCCGAAGACTGGGAGGCGCTGCACGACGACGCCAATGAAATTCCGCACCATTACACCTGCCCGCAGGCCTATCGAACCCCAATCCCGGTTGAGCTGTACCCAACGTCCTGGATTGCCGATCGCACGATTGATTATCTGAACCAGCGCAAGGATGAGGACGATCCCTTCTTTGCCTTCGTTTCGTTCCCCGATCCGCATCATCCGTTCAATCCACCGGGCAAATACTGGGACATGTATTCGCCCGACCAGTTTGAACTGGCGTTGCCGCCGGGCGCCCACAAGAACCCAACGCCCCCGATGCAGTGGTTGGAAGAAAACTACCGTGCCAATGGCGGGCAATTGACGCCGGCAACCGCCATGCGCTGTAGCGAACAGCAGTTGAAAGAAGCGATGGCGCTGACGGCGGGCATGATCACCTGCGTCGACGACGCGATCGGGCGGGTTTTGGCGGCGCTCGAGGAAAGCGGTCAGGCCGACAACACAATCATCTGTTTCAATTCAGATCACGGCGACTATCTCGGTGACTTTGGCTTGCTGCTGAAGGCGGTGATGCCGTTCCGCTCCATCACCCGTGTGCCCTTTATCTGGGCTGACCCGACCCAGGAAACGGCGCAAACGACCGATGCCATGGCGTCGACCATTGATCTGTCCGTATCCATTCTCGATCGCGTTGGACTGACGCCCTATCGCGGCATGCAGGGACAATCCTTCTTGAAGTCCCTGGATGGCGAGACGCCACACCGCAGCGAGCTGTTCATCGAATATAACGATGGCCCTGCGCGGCTTGGTTTCGATACGCCGGCACGGATGCGGGCTTTAAGGGA
Source organism: Rhizobiaceae bacterium (assembly GCA_013214695.1). GTDB lineage: Bacteria > Pseudomonadota > Alphaproteobacteria > Rhizobiales > Rhizobiaceae > Pseudahrensia. Next base: position 7,463 of record JABSRX010000166.1, read on the forward strand.
CGAGGATTGGCGCATCACCCTTTATGGCGGGCAGGATTGGGGCGAACTCTACGATCTGCGTAATGATCCAAATGAAACGCACAATCTTTGGGACAGCGAAGCGCATCAGGACATTCGAGCTGAACTGCTGTTGCGGCTCAATCATCACCTGATCGCGCAAATGGACGAAAGCCCCATTGCCGAGCGCATGGCCTGACGGCTCCAAGGTTCCTGAAAGCCGCTGCCAATAATTGCCAATCGGCTCTGGAAATTGCGCCGACCCTTTGATAGACAACGCCCATGAACAGCAAGCTGCTCCGTACCGGCATACGAATTATAAGCCCGGTTTTCGGCTGACGCCCCAGGCGTGGCCGCAGACCGGGAAGACTGCCTGTGGCCCAAACAACTCCCAAGTACAGTTTCAAATTCCGTGCAGCCGAGCTGCACATTGCCCTCATATGAAGTGACAAACCATGTCTGAGACATCCGAAAAACGCGACTATTCAGAGACGCTCTATCTGCCCAAAACCGATTTTCCCATGCGCGCCGGCTTGCCGAAGAAAGAGCCCGAGATCGTCGCGCGCTGGGAAGCGGACGGCCTGTACAAAAAGCTGCGCGAGGCCTCCGCTGGACGGCCCAAATACGTGCTGCATGACGGACCACCCTACGCCAATGGCAACCTGCATATCGGCCACGCCCTCAACAAGATCCTGAAAGACATCATCACCCGCTCGTTTCAGATGCGCGGCTATGATTCCAACTATGTGCCGGGCTGGGACTGTCACGGTCTGCCGATCGAATGGAAGATCGAAGAGCAGTATCGCGCCAAAGGCAAAAACAAGGATGAGGTGCCGATCAACGAATTCCGCAAGGAATGCCGTGACTTTGCCAGCCATTGGGTTGGCGTGCAGACCGAGGAATTCCTGCGCCTGGGCATCACGGGCGATTTCAAGACGCCTTATTTGACCATGAACTACGATTCAGAGGCGATCATCGCCAATGAATTGATGAAGTTTGCCAAATCCGGCCAGTTGTATCGTGGCTCCAAGCCGATCATGTGGTCAGTGGTTGAGCGTACGGCGCTGGCCGAGGCCGAAATCGAGTACGAAGTCTATGAGAGCGACACGATCTGGGTGAATTTCCCGGTACGCGAAGAAGGCTCCGAGCTTTCCGGTGCTCATGTGGTGATCTGGACAACCACGCCTTGGACGATCCCCGGCAACCGCGCGGTCTGTTATTCCGACCGCATTCCATATGGTCTTTATGAGGTGACTTCGGCGGAAAATGATTTTGGTCCTCAGCCCGGCTTGAAGGTCGTTTTCGCGGATCAGCTGGCCGAAGAATGCGCCGCCAAGGCGAAGGTGCAAATGCAGCGTCTGGAGGACGTGACGCCTGAGCAACTCGCCGCCGTGACGCTCGCCCATCCACTCGCCGGCATGAAAGTCGACGGTTACGACTTCACTGTGCCTCTGCTGTGCGGGGATCACGTCACCGATGAGGCCGGTACCGGGTTTGTCCATACCGCACCAAGCCATGGTCGCGATGACTTTGAGATCTGGATGGCTTGCACCAAGCAGATCGACGCGATGGGCATTTCAACGACAATCCCGTTTACCGTCGATGATGGTGGTTTTTACACCGACGACGCCCCCGGTTTTGTTGGCGCCCGAGTCATCGACGACAAGGGCAAGAAGGGCGATGCCAACCAGAAGGTGATCACCGCGCTGATCGGCGAGGACAAGTTGTTTGCCCGCGGTCGTCTGAAGCACGAATATCCGCATTCCTGGCGCTCCAAGAAGCCGATTATCTTCCGCAACACGCCACAATGGTTTGTGCATATGGACCGCGATGGCGTTTCCAACCGCGGCACGCTGCGGGAAACCGCCCTGCAGGCGATTGATGACACCCGCTTTGTCCCGGCAGCCGGTCAGAACCGGCTGCGCGATATGATCGAAAAGCGCCCCGACTGGGTGCTGTCACGCCAGCGCGCCTGGGGTGTGCCGATCTCGGTCTTCCGCAATGTTGAAACCGGGCAGGTCATTCCGGGGCCCGAATTTGGCCGATCCGACGAGCTGATGGCCCGCATCACCGAGGCTTACACAGCCGAAGGGGCCGACGCCTGGTACGCCGACGGTGCCAAGGAACGCTTCCTGGACGGCTTTGTCGACGATATGGGCCAATGGGAGAAGATCGACGACATTCTGGATGTCTGGTTCGATTCCGGTTCTACCCATGCGTTCTGTCTT
>JABSRX010000167.1:0-1734 GCA_013214695.1 Rhizobiaceae bacterium
CCCCCGAAAAACGCTGGGATACGAAACCCCAGCGGAACGGTTTAACGCATGTGTTGCGACGACCGGTTGAATCCAAGACCCAATGCGGACGTTGTGATTGCTGCGCGGATCTACGCCGCGAGCCCATAGCGAACCTAGGAGCCAATAATCTAGACTGAATTTTAGCTACGGTATGACATCACTGACACTCGGTGAGTTTGCCACTACAATTATATTGCCCTCCTCGGACCTTGCACTCAAAGTTCCGAATGGTTTCCGCGTTTCTATACTCCAGATCGGTGAGCTGAATTGCACCGGATCGCTTAACATACCAACCATCCGGATTCAGCTGTGACTTTGCCCAACTATCAAAGTGGTTTTGAAGACAAATAGAGCGCTTTTTTACAAACGGGCGGCCATTGCGGGCAAAGATCTCGTTTCTTGCGACATACAGCTCCCAACTGGTCAGCGATTGCAGGAGTCGATCACTGACAACTTCAGTCGCAGAGTTGGGTATGACGAAGCCTGTTTCAGATACCCGCAGCTGAGTTGGTGGGATCGTTTGAAGAATAGTGTTCGTCTGGTTTTCCTTGAGGCCAATATAAAGCATCGGCAAAGCAACAGCGACGATCACCAAACCCAGAACCGGCTTCCAGGACATCCAGGACCAGGGCTTTGATGCAAGCGAAGGTGATTGATGCAGCGGCTTCGCATCCTTGCCATTGGTTGTATTCTCGTTGGCAAAATCGGAATCAATCAGACGCTCAACATGCTCCATATCCCGATCCCCCAGCCCCAAAGCCAGGGCGACAAGTTCAAATTGGGGATCATTGATCGATCGGGGCCTGGCCTTGTCATTGCGCCAGTTGTTGATCGTGCGTCGTTGGATATTGATACGCGCGCTGAGCCGCCTTTGGATGACCATGGCTTTGCGCGCCAGCTGCTCGTCGGATTTGAAGCCTCTCTCCCGCATTTTTGCGGTCAGATAATCCCCAAAGGTGCGATTTCCATCCATTTCGAACTAAGGAGAAACTCGATAAATTATTGAATAAGCTCTATAATATTTGGAAATTTCCGAATTTCAACATCAGTTTCCAGTTTTGAATCGATCGTCAGTTGAGTTGGCATGACAACTTGCTACTCTCTAACAATGTCAGATTAGACCTTGATTGGAGTTGGGCACTACATGCGATACTTTTGGAATGTATTTCTAACTATTCTAACCTTGATTGGATTTCATCTTGGCTTTGCGCTTGCGCAACAGGAAACACCTCAGCCACCGTCGCAAGTGATGTTCGTATTGGACGGGTCGAACTCCATGTGGGGCCAGATTGATGGCATTGCCAAGATAAGTATCGCCAAGGATGTGATGACCGACCTCATTGCGGATTGGGATGACACGACGCCGGTTGGACTGATGGTCTACGGTCACCGCAGGAAAGATGATTGCCAAGATATTGAAACCGTATCCATGCCGGGAAAGGTCAATCGCCAGGCCCTCATCGACAAAGTTCGCTCGATCAGCCCGCGCGGCAAAACGCCGATCAGCCTGTCCTTGGCAATGGCAAAATCCGGTTTGCTGCTTCACAATCTGCAGAAGTATCCCAGACCAAAAACCTCACTTGTGCTGGTGAGTGACGGATTGGAGACGTGTAATTCAGATCCATGCGCCTTGGTGCTGGACTGGGAGGTTTCTGATCCTGGCACAGATGTTCATGTGATCGGTTTTGATGTGACCGATGCAGAGTCGCGTGC
>JABSRX010000167.1:1834-9645 GCA_013214695.1 Rhizobiaceae bacterium
CCTTCAACAAGCAGCAACCGCTTAAACCCGGCAGATATTATGTCAAAGCGATGTTGAAGCACGTCAATCGGGTGTTTGCGATTGATATAACGGCCAACCAGGTTGCGCAGCCGGTGTTGGATATGAACGCAGGCACGCTTTCCCATACCATTCAAAGCCGAAATGGTGGCAACAAAGCTGAATACATCCGTTACATCGACGAAAGCACGAAGCGAGAAGTGGCCGGCGGCCTCAATAGCGCCAATTCACTTTATCTGAAGCCCGGACGTTACTTCCTGCGCATCCAGGGGTCCAATTCAAAAGGCGTCTACGAAACGCTTGAAACCGATAGCTTTGAGGTCTTCGCCGGGAAGACAACAACCGCAAACATAACCATTCCATGAGCCTGTTTTACCTTTTGCTCAACAAGTTAAATGAGGAAAGCTCTATGCTGATCGTATCCGGTCTTTGCCATGCCAAACGCGTGTTCGCACTGCTGGCCTTTGCCTTCACCGCCGCTCTAGCCCTAAGTTTTCCTGCGAAGGCGGCGGAACTGAAAACACCGATTGATGGCGCATCCTGGGAGATGAGGTACCGGGACGTGGGCAACAAGATCAAACATTATGGGACTGTCACTTACAACGATAACCGTTACCACATGAAGTTGACCGGCCGCGAGTTTGACGGTCAGTACTTCCACCTTCCTCGGAGTGTGAATGCTGAGTTGGTTTCGGAAGAAGTCACCAGCCACAACCGAATAGTCTTCAAGATTCCCAAGATCGAAGTTCGCAATCTGCTGGTTATTCCACATATGCCCGATGAAGCTTTTGCCGATAGCCGCCCGGCGGGCATACCCGCAGATGTGCTGTGGTCACTGGAATCCTCGCAGGACGAAGCAGAAGCAGCGATCCCGGAGCCCAGCTTTAAATCGGGTACATATATTGACGGGGTGCTCTCTCCGAATGGGTTTACGGAGGAGATGAGGAAGGAATTGTTGAGTCGATCAGCGGCTTCCATACAAAACTTCGCCAGTGTGTTCGATAAGAACGGCACTTCTGGAAGCTTTTATGGGAGGGGCGTGACAAAACCTGACCAACTCGTGGTTCCGCTGAGGTGGCGCGCTTGGTGGACGGAGACAAAGGGGAGCGGGTTCATCAACAAAGAGGTTGTCGTCGAACGGCAAACACCAGTCACTGTGTTGCGAGCCACCATGTCTCCGGGCTTTGAATTGGTTTTGGAAAAGTCAAGGGTCGATGACAATGACACGAGCTATATACGCTGGTCCTGGTCAATGACGGCGTCGGATCACTTCAAAACCCGCCAAGCCAAAGGTGGTGGCGGGGCGCCACTCAAACCCATTGAATTCAGTAATGCGCCAGAAGTCATTGCTACATTTGTTGCCCAGGACCAGTTGGCTCGGACAACACCAAACAAGAAACGGGCGATTTTTCCTTATCCTTTTGACAAGGACGGGAAAGCCGTAAAAGGGGTCATCACCACGCGGGATTTCCCAGACCGCCGTCACCTGTTTGTGCTGGGTCGCAACTTGATTGTCGACGCTGAAAAGCGCGATTACGTCCATACCAAGTTTTTCAACCAGGACGAAGGTGTCAAATATATTGGCTTCAGCAACATGCACAAGGGACTGTCTGGGCTGAAGCAGTTTGTCGAAGAACACCAGCCCGAGAACGCGGCTGAGGGTCTCGTAGAGGAAATTCTGGCAAAAGCTGATTCTCTGGGAGAAGACGCAGACATTCTGCAGCTCACCATTGTTCTGAAGCCAAAGATCGTTGCCGGGGAAAAGTCTGTGACCCTGTTCAGGCAGAAGGTGAATTGGCCGCTTCAGTTTGGCGATAACGGCCTCATCCTGCGGTTTGTGCGCTCAGGCCTTTCACCCAAACTGCAAGTATCGGGACGAACCCTCGCTGTCGGCAAGAAGGGGGGCGCGTCAAGTGAAGAAGCCCGCCACCTTGTTATGCGGGACAAGATCGAGATTGAAGCACGCATAGAAGGCGCACAACAGCTTGAAGAGCTCGAAGTGGCGCTTTTAAGCAAGGCTTCTGGTCACATGAAGGTCAGCGACAGGCTCGGCCTGATCAAACTTCGGCCGGTAAAGGGGGAGGAGAAGGTCCTCAGATCGAAGACGTTTATCGTTGCCAATCGTGCCAGCCTGGACGAGAGCAAATGGGAACAACTGCCGGAAGCGAAGGAGGAAAATTCCGAATATATACCAAAGGAAAAGGCCCTCGCGCTGCGCCCTGACACCAGGCTCCGGCTTGCCTTGATGCCAAACGAGCACAACTTTTTCCAGCGTCGATATATAGGTGACACCGTGACCGTTACGATTGACGAAACCCGCGTCCATGGAAAATTCATCGACGCACTGAAGCGCTCCTACAAGTGCAGCGGCATCAAAATCAACGACTGGTCCTGGGAAGAGATGACAACGGAAAAGCAAGACCAGGCTTCCAGTTATGCCTTTGGCCTGGCCCTTGCCAGGGGAAACCCATTTCTCACACTGAAGACGGATATAACACATGGCGAACATGCAGCACTGCTGATGGTTCGCGATCTCTTCGTCAAGAAACTGCGTCATGTGCGCGATACAAACGCCAAGATGCGTACCAACAAAAAAGTGCTGTTGGCCTACTTCAACCGTTGGCAGCGCCGCAGCGTTGACCCAGAAGCGCCTCAGTCCATCCTCACAGAGAAGCTGGATGTGCCTGGGCTCGGGACGCCAAGAAGTTTTGAACATTGGCTCGACAATGCTGCGAAATTGACCGAGCTCCAGAAGGTCTACGTGGCGTCCATTTCGATTGAGCGGCAAATCAGTTACATGGACAAAGCACTTAAGACCGTTGGAGCTGCGTTGGAATGCGATAGTCCGTCCCTGCTTTCCTACTTTGGCAGCGGGGCAGATCAACTCATTGACGAGATCGTGCCAACTCTGATGCGGCGGGAACTGAACGATGGTGTTTGGATTGTCCGTCCTGATTGGATTGCTCGACAGATTTTTGGTTCGCTGAGGAATGTCAAATATCAGGTCGATGCAAACGCTGGCATTGCGGAGCGCGATACGAACATGATCAAGGCTTGTCTGTTCGTGGCAAGCGCTCCGTTCGGGTTCGGAATTCCGGCGGTCTATGGAATCGTAACTGGTGCTGAAGTGGCAACGGGCGCCGGGTTGGCCGCTCTGGCCTTTGCTGCCGATGCAACGGACGCTGCAATCACTGTCGCCAGGAACATCAATACTCACATGGAAAACGACGCGCTTCTCGAATTCGCACGTGGTGCATCACCGGTTTTGGGTGAAAGCCTGCTTCTCGATGCGGAGGCCGGTCAGACATCGAAAGCCCTGCTCGCCTTTGATACAATGATGTCGCTGGTGGGAACCGCAAACTCGCTTGTGGATTTCGCAGGCGTCGCACGTCAGGCGCCCATCGATGCACCACAGTGGCGCCGTTGGTATGTCGATCTTACGGAGATGTCTCCCCGACAGCTGAATTCTTCAAGGCTGGCCGGATCGCAATGGGCTCAGGAGATCATTGAACTCGCTGATAACGGCAATCCAGCCATGTTGGACAATATGCTGCCATTTGCCTTGCGGGATATGAAATCCGATCAGGCGAGAAATGTTGCCGCGTTTGTCGCGTCCACTCCAGAACAGTTGACGGATCCAGCCATGGCAGCACTCCACAAGAAGTTCCTCGAGTCCATGGACTCTGCCAAGAACCACATGGAAAGCCAAATGAACGTGTTTAAGGGCAAAGGTATGCTGTCTAAACTCGGAAACAAGCTGGGTGACCTCAGTGACGCAAAAGAGGGAGGACTGATGGATCTTCCTTTTGACACGCTCAGCACGGAATATGGTGTCTACGACAACAAGGATGGACTGTTTCCCGGGCCTGTTGACGAGCCGGAGATAAATCTACCTCAAATTCTCACACCTGAATTTGTCTTGCCAGAAATCGCAGTACCTCAGCTAGCTCCAGAGGGAAATTGAGTTTGAGTTCGTGAGTTGCCGTTTCAGTCCGGTGAATGATTTGATCTGAGCTTCTTTTGCTTTTGGAAGTTTTCGGGTGAAATGGGTGAAGTGATTTTGGGCGCTGTTTTTAACTTGGGGAGATAAGTTCATTGGCCGACCCGATTAAGGTTCTTAGAAATTCGGTTGCAGCAATTGTCGCAACCGTGCTCGCAACATCTGTTGCTTACAGCGCTTCGGAGCAACAGAATCTGCTTAGTATTCAAGACCTGAAACTTGACCGGACCAACAGCACAGTCATTGCATTCGATAAGGAACCGCTTATCCGAGACGGGGAAGAAGCGACTGCTGCGCAAATTAGAATCGATGGCGGGAACGCGGTTGAACTCGTCTTCGAATTCAACGGTGAGACAGTGTCGCCCAGTTCGCTCAGGCTGAAGGCGTCACAGTTCAGCGACAAGCAGGCTCGGATTGAAGTTTTGGTTTCGACCATTTCCGCGACCAGCGGCTACACTTCTTTGCGCGTTGAACCGATCAAAAAAACCGACAAGTGGCAGCAGTTCTCCTTTGAGCAATCTGCGGCGAAGTGGTTGATGGTCAAAATTGCCCCCTTCGACAAGAGCGCCTCGCTGACGATTTCCGAGCTTGAGATTCAGGGCCATGTCGGCGCACCGGTGACCACCTACGCGTTCAATGAATCGCCCGCTGACGCCTTGGCCGTGCTTTCGCAGCTGCAATCATCCATTGATGTTGGCATCACCAAAGATGAGAAATCACTGTTTGCTGATGCCCGCGACGGCCAACTCGATGAATGGAGTTTTGCAGAGGCATCGCTTCTGTCTTCGGGCGTTCATGATGCCGATGAGCGCAAACTGATATTGGCCGAAATCGATGCCTTGGAAAGTCAGGTCCGTCAGTTTGTGCCGACAAACGGGTCCAGTTTTGAAAAGGGCCAAGCGCTGTTGGATTGGCTGCACACGAACGCATTCCAGCAAGGCTATAAGGAAAGCCAAACGGACGTCTCAAAAGTGCTGTCCACCGGCACGTTCAACTGCGTGTCATCGGCCACGCTCTACAATATCCTGGCGCGACGCATGGGTCTGGATGCGCGCGGGATCGAAGTGCCGGATCACGCCTTTTCCATCCTCTACGACGGCACCAAACATGTCGATATTGAAACCACCACCCCGATCGGATTCAACCCGGCCCGCAACAAAGCGGCCATCAGCGACTTCGCGAACACCACGGGCTTTGTCTACATCAACGACAAGAATCGCGCCAAACGTCGAGAGGTGGGCGAAACCGGTATGGTCGCGCTGACCTACTACAATCACGGCGTCGAGCTGTCCCAGAACAAGCAACACCACCAGGCCCTGATCAACTACTTTCGCGCTCTGAGCTTGGATCCCGGCAACAAGTCCGCCGTCAAAAACGCACTTGCTGAGCTGACCAACTGGAGCGCAAATCTGCTCAAGAAGGGCGACGCCGTCGAGGCCATCCGCATACTCGAGACAGGTCTGGCACTCGCTCCAAATGACCGCACTATCCGTCACAACACGCGCGTCGCCTGGCAAAAGAAGGTGGAGCAGGATGTCGACAAAGGAGATGTCGAACTGGCCTTTGCTTCGCTGAAAGAGGCATTTGAAAAGACCAACGACTCCGATTTTCTGCGCATGCAATCGCTGATCTTTCAGCAGCAGGGCGAGAACCAGATTGAAAAGGGCAACTGGAGTGAAGCGCTTACTCTGGCGTCGATCGGCCTGGAACGCGTGGAGGAGGCGGCCCAGAAGGATCTGCGGCGGTGGCGTTCCGGCATCATCCTGCGCTGGTCCAATGCTGCGCTGGACGCCAAGGATTTTGCCACTGCAGTGTCCGTCTTGGAGCGTGGGCTCGGCTTTAGCGATGCCAATTACAAGATCAAGAACAACCTGGCCTATTCGGCCCAGGAGTGGATCGCCCACACCAACAAGACGCAGGGTCTGGACGCCGGCCGCGAAGTGGCATTGGCGCTGGCTAAGCGTTTTCCAGATCTTTCCGCACTGCAAGGTGTCGTTAGTGGCAATCTGGAAAAAGAGGCGCGGGAAGCTGCAGATGCCGGCCGTTTTGAAGAGGCAATCACTCTTTACACAGGAGCTCGGAAACAACGGCCAAATGATCGAAACCTGGTGAACAATGAGCAGGTGACGTGGGATCAGTGGGCCCGCACCTTCATGAAGGCCAAGGACTGGGAACGGGCCTTGGAGGTCTACGAGCGCGCGTTGGCGGCCCATCCAAAGGCGCAATTGTTTACCCAAAACATCGCATTCGTCGCTCAGGAATGGAGTGTCGACATTGCCCAGCAGGGTGATCCGTTGGAAGCCGAAGCTATACTCGCAACGCTTACCGAACGGTTTCCCAGCATTCAGAATATCGGGCGTATGCGTGGGCGGATCGTCAGCCAAGAGATCACCAAATTGGTTGACGCACAAAAGTTCGAAGAGGCCGCCGATCTGTTGCCGTCCTTCCAACCTTATTTTGCCAATAAGGCAAAGTTCGATGATCTTGCGACATATATTTATTTCCAGTGGGTCGACGGATTCGTCAAAACGCAGGAATGGCAAAGGGCCATCGATATCCAAACCTCCGGCTTCGAACTTCATCCCGACAATGCCAGCATGAAGCGCAACCTGGTCGCGACATGGAATCTTTGGGCGAATGCGTACATGGACAAACAGGACTGGCAAGGCGCCATCAATGTTTACGAACGCGGGCTGGTTGCCTTGCCCGGAACAGGTCTGTTCAAAAACAACCTCGCCTATAGTCGATCAAAATTGAACGGCGGGTAGGGCTTTTACTTGCCCGCTTTCAATTTGCCATAATTGTGCATTGACAGAACGCGATCGTCCTTGCTGAATTTTTTGAAATTCTTTTGTTAACGTCAAAGAGTAGGATCCCTATGAAAAATCTAATTGTGTCTCTGGCCACTATTGGTGCGCTCACCGCGGCATCGACGACGGCGTTTGCCGATGACAAAAAGGTCGACTGGGACACCTATATGCGCGTTCCGGCAGCAATTTCTGCCATTGGTGCTGCCGTGTCTCTCGCCTCACCATGTGGCAAGGATCTTATCTTCGAAGAAACGGTCTCGGAAACCGAACGCGGCATCGCGATCCATTGTCCAGGCGCCAGCGGATACGACTTTTCCGTCTTTGTGCGTTTCAACGTTTACGGAGATCAGATCATCCCCGCTGGTTTTGATTTGGCTGGATAAGGGACGGACAGGAATATGAAAAACAGGTTCAAGAGAACGCTTGCTTTGATCGCAGGTACAATTGGTTTTGCCGTGGCAGCGGTAGGTACAAGCAAGGCTGAAGAATTTTCCTTCACGGCGCAAAATCACGGACTGACTTTGAAGATCGATCAGGCCTATGACGATGGCGGTGTCCCAAAGCCAAAAGTTTCGATCAACGGTGCCGTCTTGCGTGAGTTCATGTTTATGCAGCGCCTTGCGGTTGAATTTGACCACACGAGTGAAAGTGGCAACCGCGTGGTTGCCATGCATCACTGGGCTGGCGGGAATGGCTGTGCCGGATCACTGACGCTGTTCTCCCTTTCGAGTGATGGCTTTCTGCAATCAGAACCGGTCGCTGAATGCGTGGAAAACTATTCAATTGCCGCCAGCCAAAGCGAGCCGGGAGCAATTGAGATAATCACCTATTCAGATGAGACGAAGACCGAAGCCACAGGAAGCTGGTTGTTCCTTGAAGACCAGATGGTGAAGCAAAAATGATCAAAAACCTGCTTGTTTCTCTTAGAATCCTAGCTGTTGCGGTTGCGCTGGCAGTGCTGCCTTTTCACGCCAATGCCGCGG
>JABSRX010000017.1:0-19310 GCA_013214695.1 Rhizobiaceae bacterium
TTAGGTTGGAGCACCCACTAGCCACAATCGTTTTTGATAGCGCCTGCGCGATCATCAATGATGAATTGCTCACTGAAAGTGAAGTTGTGGATCGACTTAACCAGATTGCAGTATTCCCCAATCAACACGCTGCCCTCAGCATTGTGTACTTCAGTCACGATGGCGATGGCTCAATTGTCGAGGAGTTGTACGACGAGATTTTGCAAGGCTGGGATTGAACTTGTTTTTGGGTTCAGGTGATGAACTTGGTCGCACAACAAAAGGCGCAGACTTTGATATGAGTTAATGTCGGCTTTGTCCGCAACTCGGAAGTTGGAGGCATTCAGCCCAATTCGGTCACCCATTCGAAGGGACCAAGTCCGCTGGACTTGCTCTAGGCAGCCGGATAGCATGCGCTCGCAGCTACATGGTATGGGAGAAGACGATGCGGATCGCGACTATGGCCACCGGCGGGATCGGTGGTTTTCTAGCAGTAAAGCTCCAAAATAGCGGGCATGAAGTAGCGACCATTGCCCGTGGCGATCACCTGAAGGCAATATCTGAAAAATGGCCTCGCCCTGGAAAGTGGATCCGGCAGTGAAGTTGCTCACCCCTGGATCGCGACTGATGATCCATCTCAAGTAGGTCCGGTTGATGCAATCATTTTCGGAGTCAAGGGTGATGCGCTGGAGGCCGCGGCACGCGCTTGTCTGCCCATGCTGGGTCCGGAAACGGTTGTCGTACCCTTTCTGAATGGCGTGGAGGCTTCGGACAGGATGCTTGAAATTCTGCCTGAACACAATGTTGCCAATGGTATGGCTCAGATCTCCACCACCATTGCCTCGCCGGGGGTGATCAAGATGACTGGCAAGTTCAACATCTTTACTTTTGCCGAGCGTGACGGCAGGCCGTCGAAAAGGATTGATGCTCTTCAGCTAGCAATAAACGAAGCCGGTTCTTCGGCACCGGTTACCGACGACATTGAGCGGGATGTCTGGTCGAAGTTCGTACTCTTCTCTGCCGTATCAGGTGTGACAGCCGCCGGGAGGTGCGCCATTGAAGACATCATCAACACACCAGAGCTGGGAGAGTTGTTTCGCCGGGTCGTGGCGGAAACCGCCGCCATTGGCCGCGCAATGGGTGTTGCGCTGACGCCCGACATTGAAAGCAGAACATGGGAAGTAACCCGGGGGTTACCAATGCAAATGCGTGCTTCCACAGCCATTGATTTGGAATACGGTCGTCCCCTCGAAGTTGAGTGGATTTCCGGTGCAGCAGCAAGATTGGCCCAGAAAGCAAATATAGAGGCTCCCGCCAACGAAGCACTCTACGCGCTCCTGTTGCCCCACAAGAATGGCAGGCAAACGTCTACTTAGTTCGTGTTTTGGACATTGATGCGTCAAACGAGCGTAGGCACAAGAAGAGTACCAATGGGCACTTGAACTCGTTGATCACCTCCTCCGGCTAGACGAAAACGACAAGAGTCTCAACGCGACCAAAGCTGAGCTTTTGCGTCAGAGGGCCGAGATGGAAATCAATGGTCCTACACGCAACTACTACCTGCAGACCGCCAAGGAGCTGGATGAAATTGATTGACCGCAATCCAATGAGGGAAAGCGGTGGGGCAAATGACCGCTTAGTCCGCAACTCGGAAGTAGAACGAGTTTATCTGCGCTTGCCACCATGTCCGCTTGTTATTGGATCTGAACATTCGACTGGACTTCCCAGCCTGAACGAGCGTTACTGGTCTCAATTTCCAGCGTTTAGTTTGTTTTGCTGCCCGAGTCGTTTCGGGCTCTTCTCGGTAGCAGAGGCAATTCGTCATCTGCCATTGAAGAAGGAGTTCAAGATGAGTGAGCTAACCCGGAAACCGCCCATACGGAACGCTCGCCGGGCTGAATCTTGCGTTAGGGGAACGCGGTCTGCCCGGAAGACAAAGAAAAATCAGCTGATTGCATTGCTACGAACCAAGCGAGGTATTTCGGTAAATGCCATAAGTTCAAAACTTGGTTGGCAGAACCATTCCACACGTGCAGCACTAACTCGGTTGCGCCAGGCCGGCTTTGAATTGGATACGCTGAAGACGGCTAAAACGAAGCTTACTCGCTACCGAATCATCGCTGATAAGCCCAGCAATTGCAGGAGTGAGACAGGTTGTGTCACTGATGCGTAAACCTGACCTCGACCGTGAACTCTTGATCGAGGACTGGCAAAAATCATTTGGTGCTCCGCCTCCGCGCTATCTTTCTGTTGTGTTTATGCGAAAGGCACTGGCGTATCAGGCGCAGTGTAAGGAGAAAGGTGATCTTCCAGCATCTACCCGAAAGGCCTTGTTGCAGATTGCTGCCGGAAAGCCCGCCTCAGCAATGACTTCGCTAAACATGAAGCCCGGTGCTCGACTCGTGAGGGAGTGGAATGGGAGAACCTACCAAGTCGAGGTGGTAGAAGGTGGTTACATGATGGATGGTAAACAGTGGCCCTCGCTGTCTGCGATTGCCAAACATATCACGGGGACAAGCTGGTCGGGGCCACGCTTCTTTGGGCTGAAGAGTAGAGTAGGGGGACGGCAGTGAAAAAGATCCGCTGTGCCATTTATACCCGAAAGTCGTCCGAAGAAGGACTGGAGCAGGAATTCAACTCGCTCGATGCCCAACGTGAGGCATGCGAAGCCTATATTGCCAGTCAGAAGCACGAGGGATGGGTGTTGCAGAAAGAGGCCTACGATGATGGCGGCTTGTCGGGCGGTTCTTTGGAGCGACCAGCTTTGCAAAGACTGCTGGATCATCTTGAGGCAGGTCGTATTGACCAGATCGTAGTCTACAAGATCGACCGTCTTACCCGATCACTGACGGACTTCTCAAAGATCGTGGATATATTGGATGCAGCAAACGCCTCTTTTGTTTCAGTAACCCAGTCCTTCAACACCGCGACCAGCATGGGCCGGCTGACCTTGAACATGCTGTTGAGCTTTGCTCAATTTGAACGCGAAGTCACGGCCGAACGCATTCGCGACAAGATTGCCGCGTCTAAACGGAAAGGTCTTTGGATGGGTGGAAACGTGCCCATTGGGTACGAACCCGATGGACGAACACTGAAGATCAACAAAGAAGAGGCAGAAGTAGTCAGCACCATCTACGATCTCTACGAGCAGCATGGATCAATCAGAGCGGTCAGGGAGGAAGCACAACGCCTCGGTCTTCGAACCCGAAGAAGACACTCGACCTCGGGTAATATCATTGGAGGAGGACTGTTTGATCGGGGACACATCTACTACGTTCTGACCAACCCGGTATTTGCTGGGCGGATCAGGCACAAGAAAACGGTTTATGATGGATTGCACGATGCCATCGTTGATCCTGATCGATGGGATCAGATCCAGGTAAAGCTGAAAGCACGAGCAAAAAGATCGCGCTTGAGTTCGAGCAGCAAGCAGAAGTCGCTTCTGTGCGGCAAGCTGTTTGATGAAACCGGCGACCGACTGACCCCGTCACACACAAAAACACGTCTGACCCCGTCACACACAAAAACACGAAAGGGCGTTCGACTCCGCTACTACATCTCAAATCGGCTGGTGACCCTACGTCGAGATGCTCATCCCGATGCGTGGAGATTACCTGCACTCGCACTTGAGACAGCGGTTGCCGAAGCTGTGCGGTCGATGCTGAAGAACAAAGAGCTCATCTCGAATGTTGTTTCAGAATGTGCTGCTGAAGACATTGTCCCTCTTCAGGGTGCACTCACAAAGCTGACCAACGAAGCAGATAGCAGAACACTGCTTGATCTCATTGACAGGATAGACATTGCACCAGGCAACATGCGGTTTGGCCTCGATGGTGGCTTACTCGCCAAACACCTCGGTATCTCAAGGGCTATAATTGATGCTGATGCGTTGACCCAAAACCATCCGTTCCGACTCAAGAAACGGGGTGTTGAGACAAAGCTGATACTGACCGATGCTCCAGGGAACCTGGACGAAACACTGATTAGGAATGTGGCCAATGCTCATGCTTGGTTCGAACAACTGAAGAAAGGCAAGTCCTTCAGCGATTTGGCGGAAGCCAATAGCACGTCCGCAAGACGAATACAGCAAGTGATCGAATTGGCCTTCCTTGCCCCAGACATTGTTCGCGATATTCTTGATGGCAAACAGCCGGTGAGTTTGACGGCAAAATGGTTCTCTCGTCATTCTCTTCCATCCGACTGGTCCGAACAGCGCCAGCTACTGGCGACACTCTGAATTTACCAGAGCAAACTCGTATCCCCGAAATGCCGATCGCAGACTATTGGCTTATTCGCAGCTAAACGGCTGAATTTATCAGTCTGCGTTTGATGCGATCACCCGTAAGCCATTGAAATGTAGACACACTAGGTGAACGAAGCTGAAACGTCTCGAATGAAAGGAGTGGTTGGCTGGGGAACCTGGATTCGAACCAGGACTAACGGAGTCAGAGTCCGTGGGTCTACCGTTAACCTATTCCCCAACGAAAGGCACTTTCGTCAGATTGTGCGCTCTGGTGGCGCTGTCCGGCGCCAAGCGGGTGTGAGATAGCCCCTCAGCGGCGCCGCGTCAACCGTTAGATTGCAGCGATTTTGCGCCTAAATGCTCAACCGAAGGCGTTCCGGATCGGCGCGAATATATTGCGCCCCTATCTTTCATTACAAGGCGGTTCGTAAGCGCTCGAAATATCGCGCTCAACGCTCAAACGCGCGGCTTTTCCACCTTCAACCAATGTCGTTGCCACAAACTTGGCGCCCTGGCGCATCGCACAATCACGGCCAAGATGGTTGGAATCGCTCAGCCGGCTGCCAATATTCTCCGCCTCACCGACATAATAGGTGGACCACACGCGATCCTGCGGTTTGCACAGGACATAAACGCCTGCATATCTGGGAACCGTGGTGCCCAGGCGAAAGACTTTCATTTCGTAGATGGTGCCTGATAGTCCAGTCCAATTGACTGTCGTCATGATGTTGGTCTTCTCCTTCAAAGCCCAACGGAAGCAGTAAATCCAACCAAAGCGGGCGAAGTCAAGCGGTCAATCACGGTCGGGAGGTTACGGGTCAGATCAAACCGGACTGCTGAAGGCGGGGACCGCGCCAAGAAATTTATGGCTTGTCGTTCCGCCGCGGACTGATAGAGTGGTGCCAACTTAAATATTTCTGCGCCAATATGCTGGCCCCCGGGGCGGCCGCGTTGCGGGGCAAAGGAACATCCGGTGTCCGATGCGAATTCGGGGGACGAGTCCCCTAAGCGGCCGGGGATGAATGCCAATGGTGACGGTGCTGGCGGAGAATCCGCCTCTAGCAACCCACCAAAGAAACGATCGAGAAACCGCTGGCGAAAGCGGCAGAAGCGATCTGAAAACGGCATTCGGGCCGAAAATAGCCAATCTGCTTCGCAACCTGCCGGCGACCACGAAACGCCGCGTCCAGAAAAGGTGGCCG
Organism: Rhizobiaceae bacterium; assembly: GCA_013214695.1. GTDB lineage: Bacteria > Pseudomonadota > Alphaproteobacteria > Rhizobiales > Rhizobiaceae > Pseudahrensia. Next base: position 5,425 of record JABSRX010000017.1, read on the forward strand.
ATTCACACGCGGCGGACGGCCAGAATGCCAAAGCCAACAATAAGCGCCGCCGTCGGCGGCGGGGGCGGGGCAATCGGCAAAACAATCAAACCGACACCCATCCGACAACCGGTTCGACAGAGGTGTACTCGGCTGAAGCGCCGAACAAAAACGCTGGCGAACCGGCGGCCCACGGCCAAAATGAAAATCGCTCAGGCAACAGATCCGACAAGCGGCGCCGTCGGCGGCGTGGCGGCAACCCGCAACATCGTCAACAGGATCGCCAGCCGGGCCGGGACCAGGCCAATGGTCACGTTCAAAGCAAGTCGGGCGGCAAAGACAAGCCGTCTTCCAACCGGCGCTCGTCGCGCAATTGGGGCGATGCCTATGCGGCGCTGGATTTGGGCACCAACAATTGCCGCCTGCTGGTCGCCGTGCCGCAGCAGCCAGGCCGCTTCAAAGTGGTGGATGCCTTCTCGCGCATTGTGCGGCTGGGCGAAGGCCTCGCCGCCACCGGCGAACTGCGTGAAGAGGCGATGGAGCGTGCCATTGGCGCGTTGAAACTCTGTGCCGGCAAATTGCAGAACCGCAAGGTCAAAGGCGTGCGCCTGATTGCTACCGAAGCCTGCCGGCGCGCCAGCAATGGGGCCGAATTCCTGCAGCGGGTTGAAGACGAGACCGGCATCAAGCTGGAAATCATCGATCGCGAAACCGAGGCACGTCTGGCGGTGGCCGGCTGTTCGTCGCTGGTTGATCGACAGGCCAAGGGCGTTGTTCTGTTCGATATCGGTGGCGGTTCGTCGGAGCTCGCCTTGCTGGATCTCGACAAGCGCAACCGTCATGATCTCGGCCCCGCCATGGTCTCCTGGACATCGCTGCCCTTGGGCGTCGTAACACTGTCGGAAAAACACGGTGGCGGCCGTGTGGTGACGCGGGCCGTTTTTGAGAACATGGTCGACGATGTCAGCGCCTTGCTCAGCGATTTTGAAGGCCGTGAGGCGTTGAAGTCGGTGTCCGAACGCGGCGAGGTCCATCTTCTGGGCACCTCCGGCACGGTGACGACACTGGCCGGTATTCATCTGAACCTGCAGCGCTATGACCGCCGGCGTGTTGACGGCATCTGGATGGATTCCAGCGATGTGGACGACATGATCAATCGCTTGGTTGATATGACCTTCGAGCAACGCGCCGCCAATCCGTGTATCGGATATGACCGGGCTGATCTGGTCCTGGCGGGCTGTGCTATCCTGGTGGCCATTCAACGGTTGTGGCCGTGCCCGCGCTTGCGGGTCGCCGACCGAGGCTTGCGGGAAGGCCTGTTGACCGAAATGATGAATGCCGACAATGCATGGCAGAGACGAACCCGTTATTACCGGGCGAACCGGGCGCAATAGGGCGGCGAGATGGCGAAATCAGGCAAACATGGTGGGCGTGGCGGTCGCGGAGCTGGGGCAGGACCTGGCGGCGGACGCGGCGTCAATGTGCGCAACATGCACACCAAGGTGAAGACGGCACGTGGTCGGAAACTGTCATCGACCCTGTGGCTGCAGCGCCAGTTGAACGATCCCTATGTGCAGAAGGCCAAGGCCGAAGGCTATGCGTCCCGGGCGGCTTACAAATTGCTGGAAATCGATGAGCGCTACGACCTGCTGAAGCCCGGCCAGCGGGTGGTTGACCTCGGTGCGGCGCCTGGTGGCTGGTGTCAGGTGGCTGTCGCCAAGACCGGCTCGTCGGTGGATGATATTCGGGTGGTCGGCATCGACTATCTGGATATGGACCCGGTGCCTGGCGCGACAATTTTGAAAAAGGATTTTCTTGATCCGGACGCACCGGAGATGTTGATGGAAGCGCTGGGAGGCGAGGCGCCTGATCTGGTGATCTCGGACATGGCGGCACCGACCATCGGCCATCGCCAAACCGACCACATGCGCACCATGGCTTTGGTCGAAGTGGCGCTTGATTTTGCTCTGCAGGTTCTGAAGCCGGGCGGGCATTTCATCGCCAAGACTTTCCAGGGCGGCACAGAGCAAAGCCTGTTGGCGCTGATGAAGCAGAATTTCAAACAGGTTCACCACGTGAAGCCGCCGGCCAGCCGCGACGGATCGGTGGAACTCTACCTGTTGGCTAAGGATCGAAAGCCACCAGCGGCGGACGATTGAGCCGATTTCCCGGTCATTGCAAAAAAAAGTTCTGTAATGTGTGCGTAGCGTCGCTTCGCCCCTTTGCCATCGGACCGCAGAAGTGTTAGGCGACGGCGTCAAACGCAAAGGCTTTCCCTCCCAGCCGCCGCGCAGCAAGGTTTGACCATGGCCAAAATTATATCGACTTCCACTGGTGAGCAGGCTCTCACCTTCGACGACGTGCTATTGCAGCCCGGACACTCTGAAATCATGCCCAATCAGGTGGAAATCTCCACCAGGTTGACCCGCGACATCAACCTCAGCCTGCCGATTCTGTCGGCGGCAATGGACACGGTTACCGAGTCGCGCCTCGCCATCGCCATGGCCCAGGCCGGTGGTCTGGGTGTCATTCACCGCAATCTGAACCCGGAAGAACAGGCTGAAGAGGTTCATAAGGTCAAGAAGTATGAAAGCGGCATGGTGGTGAACCCGCTGACCATCGGTCCCGACGCGACCTTGCAGGATGCGCTGGATCTGATGGAAAACCACAAGATTTCCGGCATTCCGGTGGTCGAAAATGGCGGCACTGGTGGCCGCCATAAGGACCGTTTGGTCGGCATCCTGACCAACCGCGATGTCCGCTTTGCCTCAGACCCGAGCCAGCGGGTTTACGAGCTGATGACCCGCGAAAGCCTGGTGACCGTCAAAGAGGGTGTCAGCCAGGAAGACGCCAAGCGTCTGCTGCACCAACACCGCATCGAAAAGCTGCTGGTGGTCGACGACAAAGGCCGCTGCACCGGCATCATCACCGTTAAGGACATGGAAAAGAGCCAGTTGCACCCCAATGCAACCAAGGACGAGACGGGAAGCCTGCGCGTCGCAGCAGCGACAACGGTTGGACCGGACGGCTTCGAGCGCGCTGAACGGCTGATCGATGCCGGCGTTGACCTGCTGGTCATCGACACCGCCCACGGCCATTCGCAACGGGTGCTGGATGCCGTCAACAAAGTGAAGAAACTATCCAACAACGTGCGCATCGCGGCCGGCAACGTCGCGACAGCCGCCGGAACCCAGGCGCTGATCGATGCCGGGGCGGACGCGGTGAAGATTGGTATCGGCCCGGGCTCGATCTGCACCACCCGCATGGTGGCTGGTGTTGGCGTGCCGCAGCTGTCTGCGATCATGTCGGCCGTGGAAGTTGCCAGCAAAGCCGATGTGCCGGTCATTGCCGATGGCGGCATCAAATATTCCGGCGATCTTGCCAAGGCGCTGGCCGCCGGTGCCTCGGTTGCCATGGTCGGCTCGCTGCTGGCGGGCACCGATGAAAGCCCCGGCGAGGTCTACCTGCATCACGGCCGTTCCTTCAAATCCTATCGCGGCATGGGCTCCGTTGGTGCCATGGCACGGGGCTCGGCCGACCGTTACTTCCAATCCGAAGTGACCGACTCGCTGAAACTGGTGCCCGAAGGCATTGAAGGCCAGGTGCCGTATAAGGGCCCGGTCGGGTCCGTGCTGCATCAATTGGCTGGTGGGCTGCGCGCTTCCATGGGCTATGTCGGTGCGGCCACGCTGCCTGATTTTGTCGAGCGCGCCGAGTTTGTGCGTATTTCCACCGCCGGCCTTTCGGAAAGCCATGCCCACTCCGTGAGCATCACGCGCGAAAGCCCCAACTACTCTGGATCCTAGGAGAACCGGCATGGACGCCCTGATGATGTTGTGGGAATTCGCCCCCGAGCTGAAAGGCAAGTTGCTGTATCTTGCTCTGATCGGCCAGATCGTTATCACCATCTACTGCTATTCGGCGATGTCGAAAGCCCGCGTGGCCGCGGTGCGCGGCAACCGCGTCCAGCCCGACAATTACAAGGCGACCACAGACGAGCCCGAAGACCTGCGCGTCTACACCCGCGCTGTGGCCAACCAGTTTGAAATGCTGGTTGTCTTTTATGTGCTGGTTTTGGCGGCGCTGATGGCGACCACGGCAAGCTGGATCACCGTCGCGCTGGCTTGGATCTACGTGATTTTGCGGGGCATCCACGCCCGCGAAATGATCGGCGACAACACGGTGCTCAAGCGCCGCAAAATTTTCATCCAGTCGGCCCGCATCATCCTGTTGATGGTGGTTGAATTCGTCATCGCCCTTCTGGTTATCGCTTAGGTCTGATCATGCGACTTGGTGGACGCCTGCAGGCGGCAATAGATGTTCTTTCCGATATCGAAAAGCGCAATCGACCTGCCTCTGAAGCTCTGAAAGCCTGGGGGCTGGATCACCGCTTTGCCGGTTCCGGCGACCGTGCTGCGATCGGTAACATCGTCTACGACGCTTTGCGCAAGAAGGCCTCGACCCAATATCTGATGCAGTCCGACAGCACCCGCCGCTGGGTGTTTGGCACCCTGTTGCGCGACTGGGGCTATGATGCCGCTTCGCTGAATGCCGCGCTGGAGGGCGACAAGTTTGCGCCGGATCTCTTGACCGATTCCGAAGTCGCAACGTTCAACCAACAGGACCTCAGCAAGGCAGCCCCCCATATTCAGGCCGATGTGCCCGAATGGCTGGCGCAATCGCTGGAGGCCAATTTTGCCGAAGACTGGATCGATGAAGCCAAGGCGTTCGGCGCCCGTCCGCCAGTCGACCTGCGCGTCAATACGCTGAAGGCCAGCCGCGACAAGGTCGCCAAGGCGCTGCAGAAGGCCGGTGCCAAACCAACCACGATTGCCCGTAACGGCCTGCGCGTGGCCGCTGGCTCCGGACCGGCGCGGCAACCCAACCTGCAGGCGGAAGCGGCTTTTCAAAAAGGCTGGTTCGAAATTCAGGATGAGGGCAGCCAGATCGTGGCAGACTTGGTGTTTGCCCAGCCGGGTGAACAGGTGCTCGACTTCTGCGCCGGGGCAGGGGGCAAGACCCTGGCGCTGGCGGCCAGCATGGAAAACCGTGGGCAGATCCACGCCTATGATGCGGACAAGAACCGCCTGAAGCCGATTTATCAGCGCATCAAGCGCGCCGGCATTCGCAATGCCCAGGTTCACAGCCCGGATGATGATATGTCGGCGCTGGTCGGCAAGATGGACCGTGTTGTCGTCGACGCCCCCTGCACGGGAACCGGCACCTGGCGCCGCCATCCCCATGCCAAGTGGAAACTGTCGCGCGAAATGCTGGAAACCCGGCTGACAGAACAGGACGAGGCGCTCAGCGAAGCGGCGCCCTTCGTCAAGCCGGGCGGATTTCTCATCTACATAACTTGCAGCATTCTGCCCGAGGAAAACGAAAACCAGATCACCAGCTTCATCGATGACAATCCGGAATTCGAACTGCTGTCGGTCGGCGAAGTCTGGCAGGATTTATTCGGTTTCGACAAACCACAGCCATGGTCTTCCGATATGCGCACCGTGACGTTGACACCTTTGTCGGTGAATACGGATGGGTTCTTCATGGCAGTGGTTGGTCGCAAGGCCTAAGACGACAAGCAACGGCCAGAGATGGCATGAGACCTATAGTCAGCTTGCGCTGCCCGCACGATTGGGTGTAGCGCTTCCATAACAGTCTCGGCCGAACACGAGGGTTTCCGTTTTGGCAAAATTCATCACACTCATCATCTTTGTCGTTTTTGTTGGCGGCGTGGGCGCCCTGATCGGCACAAGCTTTTCGGTTGACGCCTGGTATGAAGCGCTGAACAAGCCGCCGTTCCAGCCTGCACCTGCCGCCTTCGGCATTGTCTGGCCAATCCTTTATGTGCTCATCGCCATTGCCGGTTGGCGGGTCTTCACCAGCGAAGGCGAAACGCCCGGCTGGGGTCTGTGGCTGGGTCAGTTGGTGCTTAATTATGCCTGGTCGCCGGTGTTTTTTGGCGCGCATCAGATTTTCTGGGGCATCTGGATCATTGTCGGAACCCTGTCCTTCTCGCTCGCTTTCATCAGCGTGACCTGGGACAAGGACCGGCTGAGCGCGCTGTGCTTTTTCCCCTATGTCGCCTGGCTGACCTTCGCCCTTATTCTCAACATTTCGATCTGGCTGTTGAACTAACCTCAAGGCGAGCGGCAGGCGCATGATGGCCAACGGCCAAGGACGGTGAATGGATTGGAACGCGTTCCTGATTGAGCAATTTGCCACACCGGGCAAGCTGGTGGGGCATTTGTCCTATATCCTTCTCGTCGCATCGATGATGATGCGCACGATGCTTTGGCTGCGCATCATCGCCATCTCAGCCGGGGTGGTATCCGCCCTTTACGGCTATTTCTTCTTGCTCGACTTCGTCACCGTCTTCTGGGAAGTCATTTTCGTCAGCGTCAATCTGATCCAGTTGTTGATCCTGGAGATCGAAAACCGGCGGGCCAAGTTTTCCGAAGACGAGCAAAAGTTCATCGAGGCGGTGGTGCCGCAGGTCGAAAAGGCCCATGCCAAGCGCCTGCTCAAACTGGCCAAACATGTCGAATACGAAGCCGGGTCGGTTCTGACCGAAGAGGGAAAACCGGTCGAAAGGCTGCTGTTCCTGATTCGCGGTGCCGTGCGGATCGACAAGGAGGGCAGCATGGTCGGCGTCTGCGGTCATGATGATTTCATCGGCGAAATCGGCTTTATGCTGAATACCAATGCGACGGCCACGTCGGTGGTCACAAACTCGGCGCGGGCGCTGAGTTTTGACTTCGAAGCGCTGCACAATCTGCTGTCCAAGCACCCGGACCTGCGCCACGCGCTGGAATCGTCCTTCAACCGCAATCTGGTCGGCAAGCTGGTGAAGTCCAATGAGGCTACTTAGTTGGGGGCAGGCGGCTTGACCGCATTGCGGCTGCGGGCCAGAAGGCCTAACGCACTCACATGCTTCCTTCGCGCCATCCAATCGAGGCTTTTCATGAGCACACATGACCAATCCGTTTTGATCATCGATTTCGGGTCGCAGGTGACCCAGCTGATTGCCCGTCGCGTCCGCGAAGCCGGGGTCTATTGCGAGATTGCTCCGTTCAATTCAGCCGACAGCGCGTTTCAGCGCATGGCGCCGTCCGCTGTGATCTTCTCAGGTGGACCGGCGTCGGTGATCGACGAAGGCTCCCCGCGGGCACCACAAGCCGTATTTGAATCCGGGGTTCCGATCCTGGCCATTTGCTACGGGCAGCAGACCCTGTGCACCCAATTGGGCGGACGGGTTGAAGGCGGTCATCACCGGGAGTTTGGTCGCGCGGATGTGCAGATCGACAAGCCGAGCCGTCTGTTTGAGGGCGTCTGGGAGGTGGGCGGCACCTATCCTGTGTGGATGAGCCATGGCGACCGCGTCGTCGAACTGCCGGAAGGCTTCGAAGTCGTCGGCACTTCGCCCAACGCGCCTTTCGCCATCGCCGTCAACGAAGAGCGCAAATATTACACCACCATGTTCCACCCTGAAGTGGTGCACACCCCGGACGGCGCCAAGCTGCTGGCCAACTTCGTCCACGAAATTGCCGGTCTGCGCGGCGACTGGACCATGGCCGCCTACAAGGATCAGGCGATTGCCGCGATCCGCGAACAGGTCGGCGACAAGCGGGTGATCTGCGGCCTGTCGGGGGGCGTTGATTCTTCGGTTGCTGCGCTGCTGATCCACGAAGCGGTGGGTGATCAGCTGACCTGTATTCTGGTGGATCACGGCCTGATGCGCATGGATGAGGCGGCACAGGTGGTCGACATGTTCAACCAGCACTATGACATCAACCTGGTGCATGTGGATGCGTCCGACCTGTTCATCAACGCGCTGGCAGGCGAGAGCGACCCGGAGGTCAAGCGCAAGACGATCGGCAAGCTGTTCATCGATGTCTTCGAAGAAGAGGCCAACAAGCTGGGCGGTGCCGATTTCCTGGCCCAGGGCACGCTCTATCCCGACGTTATTGAAAGCGTCAGTTTCACCGGTGGCCCTTCGGTGACCATCAAGTCGCACCACAATGTCGGCGGCCTTCCCGAGCGGATGAATATGCAGCTGGTGGAACCGCTGCGCGAACTGTTCAAGGACGAGGTGCGCCTGCTGGGCGCTGAACTGGGCCTGCCGCAGAGCTTTATTGGCCGTCATCCGTTCCCGGGTCCGGGTCTGGCGATCCGTTGCCCGGGCGGTATCAGCCGCGAGAAGCTGGAGATTCTGCGCAAGGCAGACGCTATCTATCTCGACGAGATCCGCAATGCCGGTCTGTATGACACGATCTGGCAGGCCTTCGCCGTGCTGCTGCCGGTGCAGACGGTCGGCGTGATGGGCGATGGGCGCACCTACGAATTCGTCTGTGCCTTGCGCGCCGTGACCTCGGTCGACGGCATGACGGCGGATTTCTATCCCTTCGACATGAACATTTTGGGCCGGGCTGCAACCCGCATCATCAATGAAGTGCAGGGCATCAACCGGGTCGTCTACGACGTCACCAGCAAACCGCCCGGCACCATTGAGTGGGAATAGCAGGGCCGACGGAGCGAATTGTGGTTGGGCGCCTGATTACGGAGTGACTATGAAGCTTGAATTCCATCACATCAATTTCGTGTCCAAGAATGTCGATGAGCTCGACGCGTTCTACAAGAATGTGCTCCAGATGGACTCTATTCCCGAGCGCAATTTCCCGCGCACCGAAGCCACCGACGATGCCGGTTTTGCCGGCAAGATCAAATTCGTCACCGAAGGCAGCATGGAAATGCATCTGGCGGAGCAGAACTTTGATGTTGCCGCGCTAAACGGTCGGCACATCAATCCGGTGGAGAAGGGACACATCGCCTTCCGCACCGACGATATTGAGGCCTTCAAGAAGGTGCTCGAGGAAAACGGCATTCAGTATGCCGATTATGGCACTGCCTTTGCCAAGGAGTGGCACCAGCTGTTCTTTTATGATCCGGTGGGCAATATCATCGAAGTGCACCAGGTCCTGGACAATACCTGACCCATTCACCCCCCGCCGTCTTAACTTGCCGCTCGTCGCCGCCGCTCGCCGCCGCCCGCCGCTAGGTGGCGCAGTTGACGCAGAATTCGGCCATGGGGTCGATGGCGAGGCGCCCGTCGGGGATTTCTTCGCCGCATTCTTCGCAATAGCCGTATTCGTCATCGCGCAGGCGGCGCTGGGCTGCCTCAATGCGCACCAGGTCGCGTTTGCGCTTTTGCTCGGTGGCCTGGTTCATGGCCTGTTGCTGCATGGCATCCATGCGCGACAGTCGGCCGACCGATTGCTGATCAAGCGCCACCGGGTCGCGGGCTTCGGCGGCGAGATCGGAGAGATCTTCCAGCTCCTGCTTCTTGGCGGTGAGCCGCGCTTGCGCCTTGTTGATGTCCACCATCGCCGTTTGCCGTTTTTTGAGTGCGGCTGAGGGCCGCGACAGGTTGGTCGTTTCCGCTGTTGATCGCGTCTAGAAGTTATTCCAACATGCGCGCGACGGTGATGACAATAGGTGGGACTGAATGGCCATATTGATTTTGGGACTGGTGGTTTTTCTGGGCATCCATTCGGTGCGCATTTTTGCCGAAGACTGGCGCACGGCGCAGATTGCGGCGCGCGGGGAAACAACCTGGAAAGGCCTGTACACGGGCGCTTCGATCCTCGGCCTGGCGCTGCTTGTCTATGGCTATGGTCTGGCACGGGAAGAGGCTGGCGTGTTGTATGACCCGCCGCTCTGGGGCCGGTCGTTCCTGCTGATCGCCATGCCCATTGCGCTGGTCTTTCTCGTGGCGTCACAAATGCCCATGGGTGTGTTGAAGAAACGCCTGGTCCACCCGATGCTGTGGGCTGTCGTGATCTGGGCGCTGGGCCATCTGTTGGCCAATGGCGATACCGCGTCGGTTTTGCTGTTCGGCGGCTTTTTGGTCTGGGCGCTGCTTGATCTGAAATCGGCCTATGGCCGGCCGAGGGGCGAAATTCCCACACCAAAGCTCTGGGTGGACTTTGTCGCCCTGGCGGTTGGCTTTGCGCTGACAGCGATTTTGGTGGTGTTCCTGCACCAGTATCTGTTCGGCGTGCCGATTGTTTAGCGGATGTGGGCTCATTTTTGCGCAGTAAAGCAATTGCGATCTCACTTCCCCCTTACTTCCGACGCAAATTCATGTAGAAACCCCGCCAAAGCGTGCGGAATAGAGCTTTCGCAAAACGGGATAGAACATGTCTGACGATTCATTTATTCGCGAAGTTGACGAAGAGCTTCGCAGTGACCGGGTCCAGGAATTCTGGGACAAATACGGCAAACTGGTAATCGGCGTCGCCGTGGCCATCGTGGTGGTGACAGGCGGCTATCGTTTTTATGAATACTATACTGGTCAGCAGGCCGCAGAGGCCGGCGATGCCTTCATGGAAGCGGTGACCCTGTCGGAAGACGGCAAGCGCGACGAAGCGATTGCTGCTCTCGACAAGTTGGAACTGGGCAGCAGCAAGTCCTACCAGACCCTGGCATTGATGCGCGGCGCGTCGGAACGGGCCGAAGCTGGTGACGTCGAAGGCGCCATTGCAAAATTTGACGCCGTCGCTGCGGATCCCGATGCCGATGAGAATTTCAAGGCGATTGCCCGCATTCGTGCCGCCATGTTGCTGGTCGACAGTGGCACCGTGGCCGATGTGGAGCAGCGTGTGGGACCGCTATCGGCACCAGGTGCAGCCTACCGCGCGTCGGCGCGCGAAGCCCTGGGACTGGCCTATTATAAAGCCGGTGATCTTGAAAACGCCTTCAAACAGTTTAATTCGCTGGTCGAAGATCTCGAAACACCGCCGGGCTTGGCGCAGCGCACGCGCATCATTCTCGACGTGATTGCCGCCAAGGGCGGACCGGTTCGCGAACAATAATCGGCGCGGGCCCCTGNGGCCCGCCGCAANGCCANATCGACACCTGCCGCNGCCTTNCCGCCGCGCCACCANGGATGGAGACATGACTTTTACTGTAGCCATCACCGGCCGGCCCAATGTTGGCAAGTCGACCCTGTTCAACCGTCTGGTCGGCAAACGCCTGGCGCTGGTCGACGATCAGCCGGGCGTTACCCGCGACCGCCGCATGGGCGCGGCGCGTCTTGGCGACATCAAGTTCAACATCATTGATACGGCAGGTCTGGAGGACGCGGATTCCGCGTCCCTGGAAGGCCGCATGCGCGATCAGACCGAACAGGCGATCCTCGAAGCCGATGTGACCTTGTTTCTGATCGATGCCCGCGCCGGCGTCACCCCGCTGGACCAGAGCTTCGCCACCATGTTGCGCCGTTCCGGCAAGCCGATCCTGCTGGTTGCCAACAAGGTTGAAGGCCGCAAGGGCGATGACGGCTTCTACGATGCCTTTTCGATGGGATTTGGCGAACCGATTCCGATCTCCGCTGAACACGGTGAAGGGATGGTCGATCTGCGCGATGCGCTGGTCGAGGCGGTCGGCGAGGACGTCGCCTTTGGCAACACGGCGGCAGGCGGCATGCTGGACAGCGGGACTGATGCTGCAGAGTATGATGATGACTTCGACGTCGACGCCTGGGACCCGGAGGCCGAGGGGGAAGAAGCTCCGGAACCGGAATACGACAACACCAAGCCACTGAGCATCTGTATTGTCGGGCGCCCCAATGCGGGCAAATCGACCCTGATCAACCAGATGGTCGGCAGCGACCGCCTGCTGACCGGGCCGGAAGCCGGGATCACCCGCGACTCGATTTCCGTCGACTGGGAATGGCAGGGACGAGCGATCAAGCTGTTTGATACGGCCGGCATGCGCCGCAAGGCGCGGGTCCAGGAGAAGCTGGAGAAACTCTCTGTCGCCGACGCCCTGCGCGCCGTTCAATATGCCGAGATTGTGGTGATCGTGTTTGACGCGACCATTCCGTTTGAGAAGCAGGACCTTCATATCGTCGATCTGGTGGCCCGCGAGGGCCGGGCGCCGGTGCTTGCTTTCAACAAGTGGGACCTCATCAAGGACAAGCAGGCGGTGCTGAAAGACCTGCAGGAAAAGACCGAACGCCTGCTGCCGCAATTGCGCGGGCTGCGCACGGTGACCCTGAGTGGCCAGACGGGCAAAGGTCTGGACCGACTGATGGAAGCGATTGCCGACACCGACCGGATCTGGAACAAGCGGATTTCGACCTCGCGCCTCAACCGCTGGCTCGATGAGGTGCAGGCCTATCACCCGCCGCCTGCGGTTTCGGGGCGCCGCATTCGCTTCAAATACATCACCCAGGCGAAGACCCGTCCGCCAACATTTATGGCCCAGTGCACACGCCCGGAAGGCCTGCCTGCGTCCTATGAACGCTATTTGTTGAATGAATTGCGCGCCACTTTCGATCTGCCCGGAGTGCCGCTGCGGCTCTACCTGCGCAAGCCGGACAATCCCTACGGCAACCGCAAGCGAAATACGTCAAAATAAAGCCCCAATTTCGCCCTTCTGAGGCCATTTCGCGAAGCCAGTACTGCGCAACTATGCAGTACCGGGGCAGGGCTCGTTCCGGTTAACGCATTATCAAGGTTAACGATCCATATTCAGCCGCGGACGGATCGGGACATATCGCCAATGGGCTTGGCATGTGTCGCACTCGTCCCGATTGATGGAGTTTTTTATGCGTACATTCGGGACACGCCTCTTGGGGGGCGCATTGGGATCTGGCTTTGCCATTTGCCTTGCCACTGTAGCAAATATCACGACTGTTAGCTCGGTATCCCTGCAGGATATCGCTGACCTGACCGGGGCTAAAACCCACGGTGAGAACCGTTGGCTGACGCATCTGGTGCAGATTCCTACGGGAATAGGCTACCAGCAGGCCGAAGGCGAGGGCGAATCGCGCAAGCTGGCCATGTCGCACGCCATGGCTGTGAAAACCGCCGAGGCAGTTCATACGCTGGACGACAATTTTGTGCTCGAATCGGGCAATGCCCCGGGCATCAACCGCGCCATGAAGGGCGATCGCGTCTTCCAACCCAAAAAGCGTGGCCTGACAGTTGCCGCAATGCATTCCATTGCCACCGTTGATCCGGTGGTGACCGGCAGCGTCGGTGCATCCGCAGGGCATTCGGTGCTCGCAGCTGCCGGCGCTTTCCGCCAAAGCCTGCCGGCTATGGTGACCGACAAGAATGCCACCACGGCTCTGGCCAGCCTGAATATTCAGCAGTTTGAAAAGCGCGTCCACGGGCGCATCCCGCTTGAGACCGATCATATGAAACAGGCCCGCAGCGTCGCCAAGATGATGGCCGGCGCCCTGGAACGGGCCCGCAAGCAGAAGCTTGAAGCTGAGTCGCTGACCGACGTCACCGCCGTGGCCACCGCTTATGCACCGGCCGAAACCCAGCAGGAAAACGCCATGGCGAGCGCCTTTGCCGCTGTGCTGCGCTCAGCATCGGGTGGGTCGCGGGTCAAGATCAGACTGGCCAAGGGCGATCACAAATGGGCCGATGACCCATTGCCGAAATATTCCTATTCCAAAGCCGAGCGCCATTGCTTGGCCAACGGCATCTATTTTGAAGCGCGCGGCGAGCCCACTTTGGGCCAGAAGGCCGTAGCACAGGTGATTCTCAACCGCGTCCGCAATCCGGCCTATCCAAATACCATTTGTGGCGTCGTTTATCAGAACAAGTGGAAGCGCAATGCCTGCCAGTTCTCATTTGCCTGTGACGGCATCCGTGACCGGGTGAATTCGCCGAAACACTGGCGCCACGCGGTGAACGTTGCCAACGACGCCATTGACGGCAAGTTCTGGCTGCGCAGCGTTGGTTCCGCCAGTCACTATCACGCCGATTATGTCTGGCCAAAATGGCGCCGTAAGATGCGGAAGATGACCAAAATCGGCCGTCACATCTTCTACCGCACCTTCGGTGGTGGCTGGAGCTAGGTCTCGGCCACCTCATATCACCCCTTCT
>JABSRX010000017.1:19320-27941 GCA_013214695.1 Rhizobiaceae bacterium
ACAAGACCGGCTCTAAGGCTCGACCACCCCTTATCCTCCCTTCCGTACCGACGGTTTTTCCTTGCGGGCGCGGGCGTTTGGTGGTTTGACACCTCCAAACACCCTTGAGCCCTGTCAGGTAGGCCGTTCATGTCTGAAAAAGACGACAATTCCGCGCCAAATCGACGCAATTCCACCGGTTCGTCCGACGATGCCAATCTCGACCAACGTCTGGAACAGCTGAAATCCAAGCTGGAACAGGTCCGGCCCGCAGATTCGGACGGCAAAAGCGGTCGAAATGGGGGCACGGGACCGGGTGACAAGGCCGGAATAGGGCAAGCCTTTCGTCTAAGTTCAGAGTTCATTGCAGGCGTTGTAGTGGGCGCCGGAATAGGCTATCTGGTCGACACATTCTTTGGCACATCGCCTTGGGGAATGATCGTCTTCTTCTTGTTGGGTTTTGCAGCGGCAATCCTCAACGTTATGCGGGCAGCGGGCATGGTTGCGGAGTCGCAAATGCGCCTGAAACCGGCTCAGGAGATGCACAATCAGCGCCAGGACGGTGAATCTGACGAGGCAGCTAAAAAATAGTGAACATTTTCGTGCGGCGGGGCGATTCCGGGCTTGAGCCCGAACCCCATTATATGCCAAACGATCATCGCTGATGTCGGGGCCGCCCGACGCAAATGCTTTTTGCTGGGTGAAAACCCAGCCAGACAAAAATAGACGAGGCCAAATTGGCAAACGATCCTATTCAACAGTTCGAGATTACAAAAATCTTGCCGCTCGAGGCTCTGGGAACTGACATCTCTTTCACCAACTCGTCCCTGTTCATGGTGGCGACAGTTGGCGTAACCGCAGCCTTCCTGATCATGACAACTTCCGGTCGCGGCCTGATCCCGTCCCGGATGCAGTCGATTTCGGAAATGTGTTATGAATTCGTGGCGGATCTGCTGCGAAGCAGTGCGGGATCAGAGGGGATGAAGTTCTTCCCGCTGGTATTCTCGCTCTTCACCTTCATCTTGATGGCCAACCTGTTCGGCATGTTCCCGTATTTCTTCACGGTAACCAGCCACATCATTGTCACGGCGGCGCTGGCGCTGCTGGTGATCGGCCTGGTCATTGTCTACGGCTTTTATAANAACGGCCTGGGCTTTTTGAAACTGTTCGTACCTTCCGGGGTGCCAGCGGTGCTCATTCCNCTGATCGTGCTGATTGAAGTGATGTCCTTCATTTCCCGTCCGATCAGCCTGTCTGTTCGTCTCTTCGCCAACGTATTGGCCGGACACATCACCTTGAAAGTCTTCGCCGGCTTTATTCCAATGCTGTCCAAGCTTGGTTTTGTCGGCGTTGTTGGTGCTATCCTGCCGCTCGGCTTTACCGTGGCGCTGACTGCTCTCGAATTTCTCGTTGCGTTCCTGCAGGCCTATGTCTTCGCGATCCTGACCTGCATGTACCTCAACGATGCGATACACCCGTCACACTAATCGACGGATCAACTCACACTTACTCATCCAGAATTCGGATATTCCACAGGAGAAAAACAATGGAACTCGAAGCTGCAAACGCACTTGCTAATGCCGGTAAATACATCGGTGCTGGTCTGGCATGTATCGGTATGGCCGGTGCTGGTGCTGGTCTTGGTACCCTTTTCGGCAACTTCCTGTCCGGCGCCCTGCGCAACCCGTCAGCTGCTGACGCTCAGTTCGGTCGCCTGATCTTTGGCTTTGCTGTGACAGAAGCCCTCGGCATCTTCTCGCTGCTGATCGCTCTGCTGCTGATCTTCGCCATCTAAGACGACAAACTGTGGTTTCCTCCGGTGCCGCTCGTTGTGGCACCGGCAAAAACCCAATGGAGAGCTGAATGGCTTCCACCAATACAGAAGTTGGCACAGCTTCGGATCATGGCGGCTCGGGCGCGTTCCCTCCCTTTGATTCGTCGAGCTTTTCTTCGCAGCTGCTCTGGCTGGCCATTACCTTTGGTCTGCTCTACTTCCTGATGGCGAAAATTGCGCTGCCGCGTATTTCCTCCATCCTGGAAACACGTAGCGGTCGCATCGCGCAGGATCTGGATGAAGCCAACCGGCTGAAGACAGAATCTGACGAAGCCATTGCTGCCTACGAGCAGGAACTGGCCGACGCCAAGGGCCGCGCCCATGCGATTGCCCAGGAAGCGCGTGACAGTGCTCGGGCCGAACTCGACGCCAAGCGTGCCGAGATCGAATCCGAAATGGCGACCAAGGTTGCCGATGCTGAAAAGCGCATTGCCGATATCAAGTCGAAAGCAATGGGTGAAGTCGGTGCCATCGCCGAAGAAACCACTGCTGCGCTTGTTGATCAGCTGATCACCGCCAAGGTGACCAAGGCTGAGATCAAATCGGCCGTTGCCGGATCGAAAGGCTAGGAAACGTTATGGAACTAGACGCGTCATTTTGGGCCACCGTTGCCCTGGTCCTATTCTTTGCTCTGATCGCCTACATGAAAGTGCCGGGCATGATCACCAAGGGTTTGGATGATCGCTCCGACAAGATCCGCAACGATCTTGAAGAAGCCCGTCGCCTGCGTGAAGAGGCCCAGCAATTGCTGGCTGAATATCAGCGCAAGCGCAAAGAAGCTGAGCAGGAAGCGGAATCCATCGTCTCCGCTGCCAAGCATGAAGCTGAAGCCATGGCCAAAGAGGCTGAGCAGAAGACCGAAGAGTATATTGCTCGCCGTACCGCTCTGGCCGAACAGAAAATCGCTCAGGCCGAAGGCCAGGCGATGGCTGAGGTTCGCACCGCTGCCGTTGATTTGGCTGTTGAAGCCGCTGAAGCTGTGATCACCAAGAAAATGACCGGCGCTGCCAGCACCAGCATTTTCAAGTCGAGCCTGGCTGAACTGAAAGAGCGGATGAACTAATCCGGCCTTTCAGGCATCAAGTTTAAACCCGCTTCCTGGTCTCAGGAGGCGGGTTTTTTGTTGCCCATCTTCTCAATCGCTGCGGCAACAGGGGCAAAGCTTGTGCGATGGATCGGCGAGGGCCCGAGATCCATCACCGCTGCGCGATGGGCCTTTGTCGGATAGCCCTTGTGGCCGGCCAGGCCATAGCCTGGATACAACGCGTCCATGCGCAGCATCAGTCGATCGCGCATGACCTTGGCGATGATTGACGCTGCCGCAATCGACAGGCTGCGGGCGTCGCCCTTGACCAGGGCCGAGGCCGGGCAGGGCAGTCTGTTGGGAATGGCATTGCCGTCGATCAGGGCGTGATCGGCCGCAACCGGCAGGCCCTCCACCGATAACCGCATGGCCAGCAGAGACGCCTCGCGGATGTTGAGACGGTCAATCGTGGCCGCGCCCACATGGGCGAAGGACACGGTGGCACTGGCCAATATCTGATCAAACAACGCTTCGCGCTTGGCCTCGTTCAGCTTTTTGGAATCGTTCAGGTCGGCTGGAATGTTGTCCGGATCCAGAATCACCGCGGCAGCCGTCACCGGGCCGGCCAGCGGTCCACGTCCGGCTTCATCGACGCCGCATATGTGGATCAGACCGCGCTTCTGCAGGGCCTGTTCTGATGCGTAATCCGGCCCGCTGGGCAGGTCAAAAAGCTGCGGAGAATCGACGGTTGAAGAGGCCATGACAGATCTGTGCCTGCCTGCAGCCTCACCGTCAATTCTCCGCGGCGGCCTGTGGGTGACGAGGCGTTGCACCACACAGATTTTGCGCCACAGGACTGGTTAGGGGGAAGCCAGACCAAGGCGCATGGGGACCCGTTTAGAAGAGGGAGAGTTGCGCCCCTTCCAATTGCGGCGGGATGAACAGGTCGGTGCGCAGGCTCATCCGCATGGATTTCAGACCAATCTTGCGGGAAGCCAGGTCAAAGCGCCGGCCCAGCTGCCAGGCATAGGGGCCAACACCGCGCATCCTGGTGCCAAACTCAGCCTTGTAATCCTTACCGCCGCGCATCGAACGCATCAGCGACAGGACATGGGTGTAGCGGTCAGGATAGTGGCGCAGCAGCCATTCCTTGAACAGGCCGCTGACCTCGTGCGGCAGACGCAGCAGGATATAGCCGGCATCTTGCGCTCCATTGGCCTTAGCGGCATCCAGGATCCGTTCCATCTCATGATCCGTCAGTGCCGGAATGACCGGGGCCACCATCACGGAGGTCGGAATACCGGCATCCGACAATTGGCGAATGGTGTCGAGGCGCAGGGCAGGGGTCGCCGCCCGGGGTTCCATGGCGCGCGACAGCTTGCGGTCGAGCGACGTGACCGAGATGGCGACACGCGCCAGCCCCTTCGCCGCCATGCGCGACAGGATATCGATATCGCGGGTGATCAGCGCTGACTTGGTCACGATGCCGACCGGGTGGTTGCAATCCTCCAACACTTCAAGGATTTCGCGCGTCACCCGCCATTGCTTTTCAATCGGCTGATAGGGATCGGTATTTGTCCCCATCGCCATCGACTTCACCTGATAGTCTTTTGAGGCCAGTTCCTTGCGCAGCAATTTTGCCGCGTTTGGCTTGGCAAACAGCTTGGTTTCGAAATCGAGACCGGCCGACAGGCCCATATAGGAGTGGGTCGGGCGGGCAAAGCAATAAACACAGCCGTGCTCGCAGCCGCGATAGGGATTGATCGAGCGATCAAACGGCAGATCCGGCGACTCATTGCGGGCAATGATGCTGCGCGGCGATTCCGCCGTCACATCGGTCTTGAAAGGCGGCAATTCGTCCAATGTCTGCCAACCGTCGTCAAACAGATGACGGCTCGATGTCTCAAACCGGCCGGCCGGATTGATCGCCGAGGCGCGGCCGCGCATGCGGTTGGAAGCAATGCGCATGCCGGATCTGTTGATCATGCCGTTGGCAACGGCCGCTCCTGACATGGTGCCCGAAGGTGCGAAGGCGTTTTGATCAGCCGATTGAACGGTCTCAAGTGTTCCAGACATAGGCACCTCCTTGAATTGCGGCGACGGCGAGAGCGGCGGCTGCAGTGATGGCGACGACTGCGGCGACACGACTCGTCTTTTGTTCTTGAATATATTCCTATGCTCAAAATAGGAACAAAGCAAGAACAAAATGATGATCAGCTGCGCTTTATGGAGAGAAATTAGGAGCCGCTGCTCTCGCCGCTGCCGCTGCCGCCGTCGCCGCCGCCGCGTTTGAGGTGCTCGTCGAGGCGCGGCATGATTTCCACGAAGTTGCAGGGCATGTGGCGGTAATCGAGTTGCTTTTCGAGAATGCCGTCCCAGCCGTCCTTGCAGGCGCCGGGTGAGCCCGGCAGGCAGAAGATGAAGGTTGAGCCGGCCACGCCGGCGGTGGCGCGCGACTGGATGGTCGAGGTACCGATCTTTTCGTAGCTCAACTGGTGAAAGGCGATTGAAAAACCATCCATGCGTTTTTCAAACAAGGGCTCGGCCGCATCCGGCGTGACGTCGCGCCCGGTGAAACCCGTGCCGCCGGTTGTGATCACTACGTCGACATCCTCGCGGGCGATCCAGTCCCGCAACTGGGCCTGAATGGCGGCCACATCATCGGTGACGATCTGACGGTCCGCCAGCGCATGACCAGCCGCCAGCAGACGTTTCTCGAGCGTATCGCCGGACCGGTCTTCCGCCAGGCTGCGCGTGTCGGAGACGGTCAGCACGGCAATGGCAACCGGGATGAAAGGGCGGGAGGTATCGATTCGGCTCACGGGAGGCTCCGTCGTATCAGCAATAGGATTAATTTGGGGAGGCTAAGGCCGTCGGTCAAGCAGCACTGGAGCGATGCTAGCCGGCAATCGTACGGATCGGCAGAACCCACCAGTCCCTGTGCTGATTGCGCAACTCATGGGCGGCATAGGCGGCTTCACCGGGGTTTTCGAAAATACCGAAACAGGTTGCGCCCGAGCCGGACATACGGGCCAACATGCAGTCGGGCAGTTTCTCAAGGGCGGCGAGGCAATCGGTAATCGGTGGTACGAATGCGCAAGCAGCGGCTTGCAGGTCGTTGCGCTGATGCATCAGGTAATTGATCCAGAAGCGGGCCGAGCGGTCCTCATAGCGGACCAGTTCGCCCATCGGCGCATTGTTCTTGCTGCTCAGCCCCTGAAACACTTGGGGGGTCGACACCGCCACACGGGGATTGGCCAGCACCAGATTGAGCGGTTGGATCGGCATGGGGTCAAGCGCCTCACCAATGCCGCTGACCCGGGCTGGATGTCCGGCGAGGCACATGGGGATGTCGGCACCAAGCGACAATCCCAGCTGCATCAACTCCGTTTCCTCCACCTGCAAGTCCCACAGCTGACACAGGCCACGCAGGGCACAGGCGGCATCGGCCGAGCCGCCGCCAATGCCGGAGGCGACCGGCAGGTTCTTCGTCAGATGTATCTTGGCGCCAAGTTCATGACGCCCGACATGGGCGCGCAAGGCCTTGGCGGCTTTGATGATGAGATTGTCGTCATTGCCTTCGAGCGTTTCCCCTTCCGGGCCGCCAATCGTCAGCTCAAGCTGATCGGCGGGCTCAAACCGCAATTCGTCGCCCGTATCAGCGAACGTAACGAGGGTGTCGAGCAGATGATAGCCGTCATCGCGCTGACCGGTGACATGCAGGGCAAGATTGATTTTCGCGCGCGCCGTAAGCTGCACCGCCTTAGCCTTTGTTTGGATCTTCTTCCGAGGCGAGTTCGCGGCGTTCCACTTCATCCAGACCAACAGCCAGCTTTTCCCGGATCCGATCGATATCGCCTTCCGGCGGATCCAGTGCAAGCGCGTGCTGCCATTGGAACGTGGCTTCCAATTGACGACCGGCCTTCCAGTAGGCGTCGCCCAGATGATCATTGATTGTCGGATCGCCAGGGCGCAACTCGACGGCGCGCTCCAGCTCAACAACGGCTTCGTCGATCCGGCCCAGCTTGTAATAGGCCCAGCCCAGACTATCGACCATGTAGCCGTCATTCGGACGCAGGCTGACCGCCTTGCGGATCAGTTCAAGACCCTCTTCCAGGTTGATGTCCATATCGACCCAGGAATAGCCCATATAGTTCAGAACCCGCGGCTGGTCGGGATAGAGTTCAAGCGCCTTTTTGAACGCTGCTTCGGCCAGCGGCCATTGCTTAGTGCGTTCGTAGGCGATGCCGAGGCGGTAGTAGAGGTTCCAGTGCACGCGCTCGGGCTTGTCGATGCGCGCGACAATGCGCTGGTAGATGCCAATCGCGTCGGCGAATTGATCGTGACGCGCCAGAACCGCTCCATAGGACAGATGGGCGATCAGATCATCGGGCGATGCTTCGATCAGTCTGTCCAGTTCGGCGCGGGCGTCTTCGCGGCGGCCCATCTCATCGAGATTGAGCGCCCGTTCCAACTGGGCGATGGGGTGGTAGGGGGAGTCGTCAGCAATCTGACCGAACAGGTCATTGGCACGGTCCAACATGCCTTGATCGTCAAACAGTTCCGCCAGTTGAACGGTGATCGCGTCGACTTCCGGTGCCAGTGTAGACGCCAGCTGCATATAGATGCGGGCGAATTGCTGCCCGCCTTCGCGGTTGATCGCGGTGCCGAGATTCAGGAACACTTCGGCGGCGCCAATTTGCGCAGTGGCGGCAAATGGTGCGATTGGACGGTTTTCCTGCAGGCTTTCCTGCAGGTCGGTGAATACCGGATTCTGTGGCAGGCGCCGCAGAGCTTCGGCTGCAACGTCCAGTGCAGCTTGCGCATTGTCGGCCTTGGCATAAGCGCCGATCAGGGCTGCCTGAATGCGCGAATAGGTGTCCGGGGCGGCTTGACCACCGGCGCGGTTGTCCAGCGCCACCTGCAGGCGACGCACGCCTTCGGTGACATCGCCGCCGGTCAGGGCGATCAATCCACCGTGATATTGAACAAAAAGATCAAACCAGGCCGGGCCTCTAAGACCGTCAACCGTGGTCAGTGCCCCTTCAAGGTCACCGCTGCCGAGCTTAGCCCAGCCCAATACCAGGCCGGCCATCAGGCGGTCCACAGCGCTGCGCCAGTCCTTGGTTAGGCGGCGTTCGGCACTGGCCCAGTCCTTTTTGCGGATGTCTTCAACGGCCAGAACCAGTTCAACGATTTCCGATTCATTGCCGGCCTGAATGATCTCGTTGCCGATGCTCACCCCTTCGGCAAAATCACCGTTGCCGACAAAACTCAAAAAGCCTTTGATCTTGAGCGAGATGTTGTCGGGATCAAGCGAGATGGCCTTGCGATAGAAGGCCGCGGCGTTGGCAGTGTCCCGGTCGGTGGCCGCGATGCGGGCCGCCAGATAATTTCCGGCCAGGGAATTGCTGACTTGAATTTTGTCCTCGGCCTCATTTTCAGCCAAAGCCGAATGCAGGGGGCTCAGGACAAGCGCGCTGCATATTCCAAGAACGCTGGCTCGTTTGGCCAATTCCCGTGTCAAAAATTCCATAGACGCTCACTATCCCATTTCGTATTCATGCCAACCGCCTTGTTACGGTTGTTGCCCCATGATTCCGGCTCAAACATGGCGCTTTTCGGCGGTCGCTACAAGACCACCACCCTCGCACCAAATTGTTACCCGTTTCCCACCAAGGCAAGAATACGCGGGCAACTAGAGCTGGTCTTGTTCTGATTGAACCATTCTGTTTGCGCCCCGAAGGGTTGATCGGCAAGGCGCCTGTCGTAGCGCGTATTGGG
>JABSRX010000168.1 GCA_013214695.1 Rhizobiaceae bacterium
TTGGAGGCCCAGGGGTCGGTGATGACCAACAAATACGCCGAAGGCTATTCGGGACGCCGCTATTATGGCGGATGTGAGTTTGTCGACGTCGCTGAAGATCTCGCCATCGAGCGGGTTAAGTCCCTGTTTAATTGCGCTTTTGCCAACGTTCAGGCGAACTCGGGTTCGCAGGCCAACCAGGCGGCTTTCATGGCGATGATCAAGCCGGGCGACACCATTTTGGGCATGAGCCTGGATGCTGGTGGACACCTGACCCACGGCGCTGCGCCGAACCAGTCCGGCAAATGGTTCAACGCCATCCAGTATGGCGTGCGCAAGGACGATAACCTGATCGACTTCGAACAGGTCGAAGTCTTGGCAAAAGAGCATCAGCCGAAACTGATTATCGCCGGTGGTTCCGCCTATCCGCGTCAGATCGATTTTGCCCGCTTCCGCGAAATTGCCGACAGCGTCGGAGCTTATCTGATGGTCGACATGGCGCACTTCTCCGGTCTGGTTGCCGGTGGTGTGCATCCAAGCCCATTCCCGCACGCCCATGTTGCCACATCGACAACGCATAAGACTTTGCGCGGTCCGCGCGGTGGTCTGGTGCTGACAAACGATGAAGCCCTGGCCAAGAAAATCAATTCGGCGATCTTCCCGGGTATTCAGGGCGGACCGCTGATGCACGTCATTGCGGCCAAGGCCGTTGCGTTTGGCGAAGCGCAAACCCCGGAATACCGGGCTTATGTGTCAAGCGTTGTCGAAAATGCCAAGGCGCTGGGCGAGACCTTGAAAGCGGGCGGCCTTGATCTGGTATCTGACGGTACCGACACCCATGTGCTGCTGGTCGATCTGCGTCCCAAGGGTTTGACCGGTAAAGCTGCCGAAGCTGCGCTTGGTCGCGCCAACATGACCTGCAACAAGAACGGCGTACCGTTTGATCCGGAAAAACCAATGGTCACTTCCGGAATTCGTCTTGGTACACCAGCCGCAACAACCCGCGGTTTCGGTGTCGCCGAATTCCAGCAGGTGGGCCAGAACATTCTGGAGGTTCTCGATGGACTTGCTGCCAACGGTGAAGACGGCAATGCCGATGTTGAAGCTGCTGTTGCCAAGAAAATCATCGGACTGACCGATCGTTTCCCGATCTATCCGGGTCTGTAAGAAGCACAAATTGCTCCTCTGGTTTGGCGATAAGCCGGGCAGGGGAGCACACGTACCGGTACTGGTTGAAAGGACGCGCCTTGCGCTGCCCCTATTGCAACAGCGACGACACCCAAGTGAAGGACAGCCGTCCGACGGAAGACAATACAACCATCCGTCGGCGGCGCATCTGTGGAGATTGTGGTGGACGGTTCACCACGTTCGAACGGGTCCAGTTGCGTGAGTTGACGGTCATCAAGAAGTCGGGTCGCAAGGTACCGTTTGATCGCGACAAACTGGCCAATTCGATTTTCGTTGCCGTGCGCAAGCGTGACATCGAAGAGGCGCGCATTGAGCGCATGGTGTCGGGCATTGTGCGCCGTCTTGAATCTTCCGGCGAAGCGATCGTCGAAGCCGGTACGATCGGTACCATGGTGATGGAAGCCCTCAAGGGGCTGGACGATGTCGCCTATGTGCGCTTTGCCAGCGTTTATCGCGACTTCACCGAGGCGGCTGACTTTGAGGCCGTGTTGGGTGAACTGGCTGAATCGCTCGAAGACAACAACGAGATTTCCTGACGGCGTCAGCTGTGCGAGACTGGTCTCATGCTTACCCCACAAGATCACCGCTATCTTGACGCCTGTTTGCGCTATGCCCGCCGTCATCGCGGATTGACCGGCACAAATCCGTCCGTTGGAACACTGTTGGTCAAAGATGGCTGTGTGGTCGGCAAAGGCATAACAGCGCTGGGCGGGCGTCCGCACGCTGAACGCATTGCCCTGGACCAGGCCGGCAGCGCCGCCAAGGGGGCGACAGCCTATGTTTCACTGGAACCTTGTGCCCATCACGGGGCAACACCGCCCTGTGCGACGGCGCTGATTGAAGCGGGTGTCGCGCGCGTGGTGACAGCGTGGACCGATCCCGACCGGCGCGTTGATGGCAAGGGTCATGAAATGCTGCGCCAGGCCGGTATCGAAGTTGAGGTTGATCATGCGCAAAACTCTGCGCCCAAAGATCTGGCCGGGTATCTGAATCGAAAGCTGAAAGACCGTCCTCAAGTGACTCTAAAGCTTGCCGTTTCCGCTGATGGCATGTTGGGACGCCCCGGCGAAGAAGTAGCGATTACCGGGCCTTTGGTGAAGAACCTCGTGCATCGTTTGCGGGCCGAACACGATGGCATTTTGGTCGGGCGGGGCACTGTTGACGCCGATGATCCGGAATTGACCTGCCGCCTGCCAGGGCTGGAATACCGTTCACCGCACCGATTTGTGCTCGACACAAACGCGACGCTCCCGGCTGAAAGCCGGTTGGCAAAGTCTGCGGGCACGGTGCCGGTTTCCGTGGTCAGCGCGGTCGACAAACTACCCGAAGACTTGGCAGCTTGTGGAGTGGGACTCTTTGCGGGTGAAAGCCATGATGGGCAATTGGCCCTGCCTGAGTTTCTTGAAGATTTTGCCGGGTCGGGCCTATCTTCGCTGATGGTCGAAGGCGGCGCCGACGTCGCCCGATCCTTCCTTGAACAGGACCTTGTCGATTTCATTTGGCTGTTTGCGGCGCCGCTGACAATTGGCGCCGAGGGTATTGTCTCACCGATTAGGCCCTTTGCCACCGGCGATCTGCCGCGTGGCTTTGCGGTTGACCGTCAGTTGCAATTGGGCGACGACAGCCTGACCATTTTTTCCAGGATCTAGAACATGTTCACCGGAATCATCACCGACATCGGCACCATCGAGCAGGTCGAACAAATGCCCGAGGGCAGGCGCTTTCACGTCGCCAGCATCTATGACTTGGACGGTATCGATATTGGTGCCTCCATTGCCCATGATGGCGTGTGCCTGACGGTCGTTGAAAAGACCGACAAGGTGTTTGTTGTCGAGGCCTGGGAAGAAGCCCTGCGTTTGACCTCGGCTGATCAGTGGACGATTGGAACCAAAATCAACCTGGAACGGGCGCTCAAGGTCGGTGACGAACTGGGCGGACACATTGTTTCCGGTCATGTCGATGGACAGGCCGAGATCATTTTGGTCAAGGAAGAAGGGGAAGCCACGCGCTACACGTTGCGCGCTCCACAACAATTTGCCCGTTTCATCGCGCCCAAGGGCTCTGTAGCCCTGAATGGCACATCCTTGACCGTCAACCAGGTGGATGGTTGCGACTTCGATGTGTTGCTGATCAAGCATTCACAGGTGGTGACCACCTGGGGGCAGGCCAAACAGGGCGATCTGGTCAACCTGGAGATCGACACAATGGCGCGATATGCCGCCCGACTGGCAGAATTTCCAACCTGTGATGATTAGCCCTTGCGCTGTCTCGCCAGCCATGTTTTGTGCCCACTGACAAAAACGAAAGTCGTGCCATGCCTCATATTCTGATCATTGATGCTCCTTATTACACCCACATCTCTTCGGCATTGGTCGACGGCGCTGAAGAGGTGCTGAAAGAGCAGGGCGCTTCCTGGGATTATATTGCTGTTCCTGGTGTTCTGGAAGTGCCAGCTGCCGTTTCAATGGCGCTTGAAGGCATGAGCCGTGGGGGCAAGCACTATGACGGTTTCATCACGCTGGGATGTGTGATCCGCGGTGAAACCACCCATTATGACATTGTTGCCTTTGAATCGGCCCGCGCGATCATGGATCTGACCATCGCCGAGTGCCTGGCTCTGGGCAACGGCATTCAGACTGTTGAGAATGAAGCCCAGGCTCTGGCCCGGGCGCGCAAGGAAGAACTGAACAAGGGCGGCCACGCGGCCTCGGCGGTTCTCGATATGATCAAGCTGCGAGACCAGTTCATTGCCTGACACACCTTCTACCAAACCGGCCAATAAACGCGGCTCAGCACGCCTGTCTGCCGTGCAGGCGCTGTATCAAATGGATATTGGCGGATCGGGGCTGACCGAGGTCGTGGCCGAATACGAGAACTTTCGTCTGGGCCGCGAAATTGACGGCGAAACCTATCTTGCTGCGGATGCCGCATGGTTCCGTGGCATTGTGGGCGGGGTGGTCAAGGATCAAAAAGCCATTGATCCGGTGATCCACCAGTCACTGACCGACACCTGGCCGCTGGCCCGCATCGATTCCACATTGCGAGCCATCCTGCGTGCCGCCGTATTTGAGCTGACCAAGCGCCCTGATGTCGACGCTCGGGTTGTCGTCTCGGAATATGTTGAAGTGGCAAAGGCCTTCTTTGATGGCGACGAGCCGAAAATGGTCAACGGGGTGCTCGATCTGATTGCCCGCAAGGTCCGACAAGGTGAACTGGCCGACAAAAATGACGGGGTAAGCCCCGAGACAGGGGAGGATGGGTGACCCGATCCGGCGAATTTGACTGGATTGCCACTTATCTGGCGCCGCTGGCTGCCAAAAATTCATTCGGCCTGAAGGACGATGCGGCATTGCTCGACGTGCCCGATGGCCAATCGCTGATCGTCACCCAGGATGCCATCGCCGAGGGCATTCATTTTTTGCCCAATGACCCGTTGGACCTGGTTGCCCGCAAGGCGCTGCGCGTCAACATCAGCGACGTCGTCGCCAAGGGCGCGCGGCCGCACGCCTATTCCATGGCGCTCGGCGTGCCCGACGCCTGGCAGGACAACGACATGCAGTTGTTTGCCGAGGGGCTTGCAGCAGACCAGGCAGCTTACGGATTGAGCCTGACCGGGGGAGATACGTTCCGCAGTCCGGAAAGACTCAGCGTATCCGTGACCATGTTTGCTCTGATCGACGAGAAGGCATATCGCAGTCGGCTGGGCGCAAAGCCGGGTGATCTGATTTTCGTCACCGGTACCATTGGCAAGGCTGCTTTTGGACTGCAGGTCGCAACAGGAAAGTTAGCGCCACCGGCGCCACACCACGATTTTTTGCTCAACGCCTATCGGTTGCCGGATCCCCCGTTGGCAGCTGCCGAAATCGTCGCGCAATTTGCAACCGCATCGATGGACATTTCAGACGGATTGATCGGCGATTGCCGCAAATTGTGCACGGCCTCAAGTGTCGATGCCGTCCTTGTCCGGGATCGCGTTCCCCTGNCTCCAGCGGTTGCTGAGCTGCTGGCGCAGGACGACACCTGCTGGAAACATGTGCTTACCGGTGGCGATGACTATCAGGTGCTCTGCGCCGTTGATCCTGCCGACGCGTCAGCCTTTCAGCGCAAACTGGGTGCACGCGGCGTGCGTATCTCTCATATTGGTGAGATAAAAGCGTCAAATAATGTCGGCGTGGCTCTGGACATTAACGGCGTTGAGGTGTCCATAGAAGAAGACTCCTACACACATTTTTAGTTGGCTTCTTTGTCTCAGGGCACAAATCCAGATCTAAACGCTTCGGCAAAACGCAATGCTCTTTTGTTGGCCTCGGCCGGCGCTTTCTGCGCAGCCGCCGCGCCAATCTCCATCGCGTTAGGTGGTTTGGTTGGCGTCTACCTGTTGGATGAAGACAAATCCTTGGCCACGGCACCGGTGACAACCTACAATCTGGGCGTCGCGCTGACCGCCCTGCCTGCAGCCATGCTGATGGCACGGATCGGTCGCCGCAATGGTTTCATGGCCGGTGCCGCGTTTGGCATTCTGGGCGCGATTGTCTCCAGCTTTGCCATCTTCCGGGGCGATTTCTTCCTGTTCTGCATCGGCATGGCGATGACCGGATGCGCGGGATCATTCACCCAGCAATACCGATTTGCAGCCGCTGATGAAGGGACAACGGAATTCAAGCCAAAGGCCATATCCTGGGTCCTTGCTGGCGGTATTTTTGCCGCTATCATTGGTCCGCAAACGGCGATTTATTTCATAAATCCAAAGGGTTCTGGATTTGATTTGGCCGCCGCCTATTTTGCGGTCGCTGCACTGGCGGTCGGCTTGGTCATTGCCTATGCCCGTGGCGCGATTGGGCCCAAGGGGTTGAAATGGCCTGCTTTGGCGGCGGTTGCGGCCGTCACAATTGTTGCCTGGATAGTAGGGCCGTTCATCGCGGGCTTTATCCGCGATCTGTTTGTACCGGTTGAATTTGCAGCGGCTTACTTGGCTGGCGGCGTTCTCCTGGCCCTGGGCATTGTCGTTCTGTCGCAATTGAAATTCGAGCGCCCGGCCAGCCGGGAAGAGCGCAGCAAAGCTGATACCGGGCGCCCGTTGATGGAAATCGTACTGCAACCACGCTTCATCGTCTCGGTCATCTGCGCGGTGGGGTCCTATGCCCTGATGGCTTTCGTCATGACCGGAGCGCCGCTCGCCATGAAGCTTTGCGGATTCAGCCCAGAAGATTCAACGCTCGGCATTCAGTGGCACGTTATGGCGATGTTTGGTCCAAGCTTCTTTACGGGCAATTTGATCGCACGCTTTGGCAAGGAACGCATCGTGGCAACCGGCATGTTCCTGCTGTTTGCCAGCGCAACAATTGCCTTGCTGGGCATCACGCTGACCAATTTCTACGTGGCCCTCATCCTGCTCGGGTTCGGCTGGAACTTCGGCTTTATCGGCGCAACGGCGATGCTCACCGACACCTATCGCCCGGAAGAACGCGCCAAAGCCCAAGGCGCAAACGACTTCATCCTGTTCGGCTCGGTTGCGTTTGGCTCATTCATGGCTGGCCAGACCCTCAACAGTTTTGGCGATAACGGATGGAACGCCATCAACTACAGCGTATTCCCGATTGTTGGTCTGTGTTTGCTGGCCTTGGTCTGGTTGCGCTTTGTTACGCCCAAGCCGGAAATGGCTTAGCGGCCACCAAATGGACTAAACGAGCCAACGCCACTCAACAACTGACTGATGAAGGAAAGATCCTTACCGCCGGTGGGTGTGACCCGTGCCACAAAATCAAAGACTTTGCCGTCCTTCATGCCATAATTCGCGATGCGCTCTACGGTGCTGGCCTCGCTCATATAGATGGCGAGAACGCGCTGATCGACGACCCGGGGCTTCTCAAACGCGAAGCGGCGGGCCTTGCGCTGACTGATGTAGTAGAAGGTTTCGTTGCCATTGGCCTGATTGCTGGTGGTCGAAGGCGTGCCCAACGACAACAGTACCTGTTCGCGCGAGGAACCGACCGGCACCAAAGCCAACGTATCTTCATTCACCTGATAGCCATGCGACAGGACCTCACTTGTCGAGTTACAGGCAGACAGGAGCAAGGGGGCTGCCAGCAGCGCAGCCGCAATGGCAAACGAAGGCTTCCTGCGGGAAGAAATTGTTGTGGTTTGCTTCGTGGTCATCCAGTTTTCTCCACCCGGGACAATACTGCCCCTGTTCGACAGGCTCACAAACGCCTATATCAACGCCGCCCGCGCAATTATGCGCTTCTTATCCGGTTTTAGCTCTATGTTCAAAGCCTTGTTTGGACGAAACGTTAACAGAGACCTTGCACAAACACTTTATGGCACAGTTGTGGCAAGGGCCAGAAACAGGCGCTTTTATGTGGGATTTCAAGTGCCTGACACGTTTGACGGTCGTTTCGAGATGCTGGTGATGCATCTGTTTCTTCTGCACAACCGACTAAAGGACGAAGCCGACGAGCATCGTAAGGTTTCGCAACTGGTGTTTGATGCCTTCATTGACGACATGGACGCAGCATTGCGCGAGGCCGGCGTGGGGGATCAGACCGTGCCAAAACGCATCAATAAGATGACCCGCGTGTTCTATGGTCGCACCGGTGCCTATGAAGAAGCCTTGGCTGCAGATGATGTAGCGGCCGCCCTGGAACCGATCATTCAGCGCAACCTATACCCGGACGGTGGTTCCAATGGTGCAGAGGTCAATCTGGCCCGTTACATGGCCGCACAAGCCGCCGAACTGGACAGTCTCGATGCCAAGGCAATCACCCACAAAGCCCAGATTTTTCAAGGCGACTTGCTGATGGAGATGGCAGATGACGCATGATCCAGAGACGCTCGCTTTCCATTATCCGTTCAAGGTGCGCAAACTGGCCAAAAAAGGCCAGCATGTGAACTTCAGCGCGGACGCGGAAATCCGTCAGCGCATCGCCAGCGACTATGATTTGATCGAGGTGAAGTCCTTCGACATCGATTGCAAGGTGGTACCCTGGAAATCGGATGGGGTGGAAGTGACCGGGCGATTGAAGGCCGATGTCGTGCAACCCTGCGCGGTCAGCGCTGAACCACTCGAACAGTCCATTTCAGAAGAACTCGAGTTCATTTTCCTGCCAGAAGGATCGAAACTGCTTCGGCCACCGAGATTCGAGGAACAGGAGATGATTCTGGACCCGATGGGGGACGATATTCCCGACACGTTTATAGGTGATTCCCTGGACTTGGCGGGGCCGTGGCTCGAAACCTTTGCTTTGGGGATAGATCCGTTTGCGCGCATCGATGGGGCCGAGTTTTCAAATGAACACATCGATTCGGAACGAGAATCACCTTTCGCAGCGCTTGCCGCGCTGAAATCCGACACAAAAACACCGGATTGAGTGCAATTGGGCTCGCAATTGTCATTGGGTTTCTATATCTCGTCTGTCGCGCTACAAATTGAATCCGCCGCAAAAGTGAGCCCCTGGCTCGCCAAGAACTGAAAGATCATACCAACCTTCCATGTCCAGCAACGCAAAAACCATCACAATTGCTCTGGACGTCATGGGAGGTGATGAGGGGCCGTCTGTTGTCTTGGCAGGTGCGGAAATCTCCCGCCGCCGCTACCCGGAGATTCGATTTGTTTTGCATGGCGAACCCGACGCCGTGCTGCCCGAACTCGACAAATACCCTACGCTGAAAGAGCAATCGGTGTTCCACCCGTGTGAAATGTCGATTGCCATGGACGACAAGCCCAGCCAGGCGCTACGCCACGGACGTCGGGTTTCCGGCATGTGGAAAGCCTTGGAATCCGTCAAGTCCGGTGAAGCCGATGTGATGGTGTCGGCCGGCAATACAGGCGCACTGATGGCCATGTCGCGGTTCTGCCTGCGCATGATGGAAGGCATTGAACGTCCAGCGCTCGCGGCCGTCTGGCCCAACTTGCAGGGCGAAAGCATTGTGTTGGATGTCGGTGCAACGATCGGTGCCGATGCCGAGGCTCTGGTCGATTACGCCTTGATGGGATCGGCCATGTCGCGCGCTCTGTTTGATCTGAAGCGCCCAAAGGTCGG
>JABSRX010000169.1 GCA_013214695.1 Rhizobiaceae bacterium
GAAAAGAACATGTATCTGATGTATCATGAGGAACTGGAGAGCATCAAAACCCACTTCCCGGAAGTCGAGCGGGCGCGGTTCTGGATGACCTTTGGCGACGCCTATATCAACCACGTCACCGTGCTGCAGAATGTCGGCATGACGGGCATCGAACCGGTCGTGCATGAGGGTGTTGAGATCATTCCGCTGCAATTCCTTAAAACCGTGCTGCCGGATCCAAGCGACCTCGGCGAACTGACCAAGGGCAAGACCTGCATCGGCGACATCGCCACCGGCCTGAAGGACGGTGAGGAAAAGACCTATTACATCTACAACATCTGCGATCACGAAGAGTGCTACGCCGAGGTAGGCAGTCAGGCCGTGGCTTACACGACCGGCGTGCCTGCGATGATCGGTGCGGCGCAGATCCTGAAAGGCAATTGGGCGGAAGCCGGTGTCTGGAACACCGAGCAGTTGGACCCCGATGATTTCATGGACATGCTCAACGTTCACGGCCTGCCTTGGCAGGTGCATGAGCTCGACGGTCCCGTCGACTTCTAAACGACAGGCCTGTGCCATGGAAATGATGGAAACAAAGTCCGGCGGGGCAGGGGATTTTGCCCGCTTTGATCTGACGCGGGTGCCGTCGCCCTGCTTTGTCGTCGACGAAGCGGCGGTGGAGCGCAACCTCGCGGTGCTCGCCGACGTGGCGGAGCGGTCTGGCGCCAAGGTGCTGTCAGCTCTGAAGGCTTTTTCCTTTCCCGCGCTGGCCCCGTTGGTCAGCCGGTATCTGTCCGGCACCTGTGCGTCCGGCCTGTTTGAAGCGCGCTTGGCCAGACAGCACTACAGCGGCGGCGACGGCGGCGGCGAAGTGGCGACCTATTGCGCCGGCTATAAACCGGCGGACATGGATGAGATCATCGACTACAGCGATCACCTGATCTTCAACTCGCCGGCCCAGAAAAACCGTTTCCTTGAGCAGATCCGCGCCAACGGCAAGGACATCCATATCGGTCTGCGCATCAATCCCGAACATTCCGAAGGATTGGTGCCGAAATACGATCCCTGTGCGCCGTTCTCGCGGCTCGGCACGCCGGTATCGCAATTGACACAAGACGACATGGAAGGCGTCGATGGGCTGCATTTCCATACCCTGTGCGAGCAGGAATTCGCTCCCTTGCAGCGCACCTGGGAAGCGGTTCGGCCGCAGATCGAGGAATTTCTGCCCAAGCTGAAATGGTTGAATTTCGGCGGTGGGCATCACATCACAAGAGCCGATTACGACCGTGATGCCCTGGTCGCATTCCTGATCGACATCCGCCAGTCCACCGGCCTCGACATCTATCTGGAGCCGGGCGAAGCCGTGGCGCTGGATGCCGGCATTTTGGTCGGTGAGATCCTCGACACTTTCCACAATGACATGGACATTGCGATCACCGACATTTCGGCCACCTGCCATATGCCCGACGTGATCGAAGCGCCATACCGCCCGGACATACTGGGTGAGGTGGAAAGCGGTGACGCGACGCGCCTCGGTGGCCCCTCCTGTCTGGCGGGGGACGTGATCGGCGACTACCGGTTCGCCAGCAAGCCGAAGATTGGCGACCGGATCGCTTTTCTCGATCAGGCCCATTATTCGATGGTCAAGACCAACACGTTCAACGGTGTGCCGCTGCCGGCCATCGCGCTTTGGAACGCCAAGACTGACGAGCTGAAGATGGTGCGCGAATTTGGCTATGACGACTTTTTGGTGAGATTGGGTGGCTGAAGCATGAGCAAACTGTTTCTCGACAGCGAATTGACCGAAGCCGAGCGGGATCCTGCGCAGGCGCTGTTTCGGGTGATCCCAATGCCCCTGGAGAAAACCGTCTCCTATGGCAGTGGTACGGCCAACGGACCAGAGGCTATTCTCGAGGCCAGCGATCAGTTGGAGCGCCATTGTGCCGGGTGGGAACCCTGTTCGCGGGGGATCCTTACCGAACCCGCCATCGGCTGCGATGGGTCGATGCCGGAGATCATGGAGCGTCTCGCCGCGGCGACCAGATCAGCGGTGGAGGCGGGGCAGATCCCCGTCACGCTGGGTGGTGAGCACAGCCTGACCTTTGGCGCGGTGATGGGGATCAAGCAAGCCTTGGACCGCCCGATCGGCCTGGTGCAGATCGACGCCCATGCGGATTTGCGCAATGCCTATCAGGGCGAAAAGCACTCCCATGCCTCTGTCATGCATCTGTTGGCCGATGAAGATGTGGCGCTGGCGCAGTTCGGTGTTCGGGCTCTGTGTCAGGAAGAGATCGATCGGCGCATTGAAGCAAATGTGTTCTTCATCGATGCGGAGGAATTGGTCACCAAGGGCATTCACGACATCGAATTGCCATCGGACTTTCCTCACGACGTCTATGTTTCCTTTGATCTCGATGGACTCGATCCATCGGAAATGCCGGCAACCGGAACGCCGGTGCCGGGTGGCCTTTCCTACTACCAAGCAGTTCATCTGGTGGAGAGTGCGCTGAAAGGACGTAACCTGGTCGGTCTGGACGTGGTGGAACTGGCCCCCATCGCGGGCATGGAAGGCTGGGATTTCACGGCAGCTCAGGTGGTCTATCGACTGATGGCTCTGGCAGGGAAGTAGGCTGAACCTACCTCCACAGGGGGCAGAAATGAGGAAGACCCCGCTCGGTTGCACGGGGCACTGGCAACCGGACGAGGCCCCCTCCCTTGCGCCCCCCATGGAATAGGCATGGCATTCGCGCCAGGAATACCGGGATCAAAGGGAGTGTTTATTTGACCCGATGACCCAAACATATCGGCCCCCGCACCAGTTGAATGTGTTCTGAAACACAAAACGGCATTTTTTTGCTTTGCGGCCAATTCGCCGTGCATGAATGACCGCTCGTCTTGCAATCCGCCTCAGCCAGCGGCAGGCTTTCTGGTCAGGAGTGGAGGAGAGTGAATTCATGAGCAAAGCGCCAAACTTTCTGTTCATCATCACCGATCAGCAGCGCGCGGATTGGCTGGGATGCGCAGGACATCCGGTTGTGAAGACCCCGAACATCGATGCGATAGCAGCCCAGGGCGTTCGCTTTACCGATTTCAACGTGGCCATGCCGGTCTGCATGCCGAACCGGGCCAGCCTGTTCACCGGTCGCTATCCGACGGTTCATGGGCTGCGCTACAATGGCTGCACCCTGTCGCACCGGGCCAACACGTTCGTCGATGTTCTGCGCGCCGGCGGCTATGCCACCGCCTCGATTGGCAAAAGCCATTTGCAGCCGTTCACCGATCATCTGCCCTTTGGACGACCCAAATTTGAATCCGGCCCCATCGAAGAAGCCTGGAAACCGGACCCCGTTGAATACCGCATGGAGGAACCGGCCCGCTATGACGCGGAAGAAAGGGCCGAATTCGGCGACAGCTATTATGGGTTCGAACATGTCGACATGGTCACCAGCCATGGCGACCAGGCAGGCGGGCATTACCGGCAATGGTTCCGCGAGAATGCCCCGAAATATGGCCATGATTGGGAATGGTTCCACGACCCGGCCAACGAGTTGAGCCACAACTATTCGGTGCCCCAGGCGTACCGGACGCCGATCCCGGAAGATCTCTATCCGACCAATTACATCCGCGACCGGGCCCAGGATTACCTCAATCAACAGGCCGGTGCGGATGATCCGTTCTTTGCCTTCGTCTCTTTCCCGGATCCGCATCATCCCTTCAATCCGCCGGGCAAGTATTGGGACATGTACCAGCCGGATCAGTTCGACATGGATATCCGCTACGAGGACCACGCAACGCCACCGCCGCCTCTGCAATTCCAGGCCGAAATGCATCGGCGCGGTGAACTGCCGAAGATCAAACAGACGGCGTTCATGGATTCAGACCAGGCGATCCGCGAGGCCATGGCGCTGAGTGCTGGCATGCTGACCATGGTCGATGACGCCATCGGCTCGATCATCGAAACCCTGAAGGCCAATGGTCAGTACGAAAACACGGTGATCTGTTTCAACTCCGACCATGGGGACTATCTCGGCGACAGCAACCTGTTGCTGAAGGGTGTCTGGCACCGCGACTCGATTACCCAGGTGCCGTTTATCTGGTCAGATCCGCAAACCCGGGAGCAGGGCACCTGCGACGCGCTGGCCTCGACGGTAGATATTGCGCCAACCATTCTCGAGCGCGCCGGCCTGCGGCCCTATTTTGGCATGCAGGGCCACAGCATCTTGCCGGCCATCGAAAACGACACATCGGTGCGCGAGGAACTGTTGATTGAATGCAATGACAGCGGCCCGCGTATGGGCTTTGATCGACCCGGTCGCGCCCGAACCTTGAAGACGAAGGATTGGCGACTCAGCATCTACAGGGATCAGGATTGGGGTGAGCTTTACGATCTCAACGACGACCCCGGGCAGGTCAAAAACCTCTGGGACAGTGACGTTCACGTAAACGTGAAGGCGGATCTGACCCAAAGACTGACCCATCACCTGATCGCGCAGATGGACGAAAGCCCCCAGTCAAACCGCCTCGCCTAGGCGATTTGAGGGGTTTCCGGGTCAGTTGACGAATTTAAAACGATTCAGTTGAAATCCGAGGCTGGAGCGGGCCTGTTTGGGCGCGTCGGCATCATCCAAAGCGGTATGGATTTTTAAACCCGACTGTCATAAAAGTATTGTGTTTGAGCGAATCACTACGAGTCAGGGGCACCATATGACTGCTGTAGCCGGTAAAACTCAGGATCAGATTGTTGATGGATCAACAGCGGAGCTTTCAGCCGTTGAATTGATCTCGACCTTCAAGGATGCCGACATGCGTTTGCGTCTGGCCATTGAGCAGGATTGCGACGCTGACATTGAGCACTACGGCAACGCTGTCGATCAGCTGGTTGCCACCATGCTGGCCTACGAGGCGCAGGGCCGTGGCGACCAATCAACCCTGTTGCGGTTCCTGGTCGATCGTTTCGTTCTGCGGGACGATTGCGGCGAGGACATGCGCCGCGCAGTTTGTGACAAGCTGTTGGCGCTGGTCTGATCGACCGGGTCAGGTCAAAATGGTGACCGACCGGGCCACCGCCGAAAACTTTTCGATATAGCCGAATATCTCTTCAGTCCCGTCTTCACGCTGGCGGTACAGCCCGACAGACTTGACCCAGCCATATTTGCCATCTGGCTGCATCAGCCGCAGCACGAAACGGTATCCCTTTTTGTGGTTGGCCGTTTCTTCCATGCACCGGGCCACCACTTCGCGATCATCGGGATGATAGGCCTCGATGGCCGCTGCGACATTGACAGCGCCCTCTTGTGGCTCCCAGCCATAGATCTCGTAGACAGGAGCGGACCAGTAAACCAAACCGGAGGTCAGATTGGCCCGCCAAAGTCCGATGGCGTCAAACCGCGAGATGGCGTCTAGGACTTCCAGGGCGCTCAGTTCAAGCTCTTCGGGTTTCAGCTGTTGGGCTTCCCGCGGTGAGGTGTCGAATTGAAGCTGCATGTTAAATCCTGCGCGCTTTTGGGTTGCGTTATGAAATGATCTTCAGCCTGATCGCCTTGCTCACCGCATGGGTGCGGTTGGTCGTGTCGAGTTTGCGGGCGGCATTTGTCAGGTAGTGATTCACGGTGTGCTGCGATAGAGAAAGGATGATGGCGATCTCATCGCTGGTCTTGCCTTGCGACGTCCACTGAAGGCAGTCGATTTCGCGTGGTTTCAGGCCAAAATTCTTATCTTCCGGATCATCCCTTAGGGCGTTGATCTTGGAGAACAGCAGGTTGGACAGATAATGCAGTTCCACCACTTTGGTTTGATCCGGTTCCGACCCTTCTCCCGAAAAACCAACCACGCCGATATCGCCATTGGGCTGATGGACGCTGAAAAAGACGTTGATGTGCAGTCCATGTTTTTCAAACAATTGGCCGGCAATCGATTCCTTGCCGTCCGGGCGCTGCTGCTTGATCATGTCCAGTGATATGATCAACGGTTCGGTCGAGTTGCGGAAATGCCCGATGACCGGCGAGTTTTCCAGCAACCGGTTCTCGTCATATTCCGATATCAGGAAGGCCGGCCAATTGGTCACCAGGCCAGACGGCTCCAGGGTCTGATCGGTCTCGCCGGGCAGGCGCATGATGTTGAAATAGGGCAGGGCGAATACGGAGCAAATCCGGTCACAGACGCCGAACAGCTCAAATTCGGTTTTGGCGTCAGCAATTAGCTTGGCGAAATCGATTTCGCCAGCATGAAGGAATACGACGTTGCCCGAACTATTCAACGTTAAGCCCCCGACCCCAACGCTTATGATTGCATCTCAACTCACTCGTTGCTGAACTTTACGCCCACACGCGGTATCGCCCAGCCACGAGATGCTTAACATGCTATCATTGTTTCCGCGAAATCCGCCTTAAAGAAATGCGACAATCACAGAAAATAGCGACAAAATCGCCACAAATGGCAGGAAACGGGGAATTTTCTGCCGTAAGGTAAAGTGGCTTGGTGGGCGAATCACGGCCTTTTGGCGACCAAATCAATCTCAACCAGTGCGCCAACAGCCAGTGCTGTGACGCCAATACAGGTGCGTGCGGGCAATTTTCCAGGCTCAAAATAGCTTTGATAGGTCTCGTTCATGGCGGCGTAGTCGCGCTCAAACTGGGTCAGGTAGATGCGCACCTGAGCCGCATGTTCCAGCCCCAGACCCATACCGTTCAGCACGATGATGAGATTGTCCATGACGCGGCGGGTTTGCGCCTCAATGCCATCGGGCAGGGGGCGCTCCGGTTCGCCGGGAAAAGTCGGCATCTGCCCGGTCAGAAAAACCCAGCCATCGGCTTCGGCAGCGTGGGAAAACGTTGCCACCGGCTCCGGGGCGCCATCGATCATGTGAAAACTGGGCAGAGGCATTGGCCGCTCCTTATCAAGGTGAGGATGGAGCAACGCTGGCACGGATTGTTGGGCCTGTCCAAGTCAATTGACCACAGAACGTGAGAATAGCGTTTGCATCTCTGTCGACTTGGTGACGCCAACCGGGCAATCTGATAGACAGCCCCAAATCGATCCGCAGGCCAACACTCTCAATGGCGAAGCTTTCCGTTAGTCAGTCCCTTCAAAAAGCCAAGAAGTTTGAAAAGAGGGCGCAGTATCACGAGGCGCGCGCGATCTATGAACAAGTGCTGGCTGCGTTTCCCGACAATGTAAGGGCCAAGGAAGGGCTTCGGGCGTTACCGGCGGCACCGGATGCCGCGCAATTCAGCACGCCGCGCGAAAAAATTGTCGAAGTCATCCAGCAGTTCGAGCGTGGCCAATATGCGCAAGCCATTCGCGGGGCTAAATCAATCGTCAAGCGCGAGCCTGGCCTGGGGGTTGGCTGGAAAGTCATTGGCCTGGCCAATCAGAAGCTCGAAAAGTTTGCCGATTCCGAAGCCGCATTCCGGCAGGCGCTGAAGGTGGAGCCGAACTGCTTTGAAACCCACAACAATCTCGGTGTGGTGCTGGGGGAGCAGGGCAAGCAGGAAGAGGCGATCCTCAGCTATGAAAAAGCCGGGCAGGCCAATCCGCGCTATTTTAGGGCGTTCTTCAATCTCGGCATCGCATTGCGCGACCTGGGGCGGCTCGAGGAAGCCATCGCGGCCTATGAAAAGGCGCTGGCGCTGAACTCGGATCATGCGCAATCGCATCACAATCTGGGCAACATCCATTCCGATCAGGGCAATTTCGCCCAAGCCAAGGCGGCGTATGAAAAGGCGCTGGGGCTGGAACCAAATTTTGCCGAAGCCCACGACAACTTTGGTCTGCTGCACTATCGGGCCGGTGATCTTGAGGCGGCCATTCGCCAGCACAAGCGGGCCATTGAGATCAATCCGAGCTTTGCAGTGGCGCACAATAATCTCGGCATCGCCTTTCTGGAGCAAGCGCGGGCAAAGGACGCTGCGGAGAGTTTTGGACGCGCAATTCAGTTCCAACAGGGTTTTGCCGAGGCCTACAGCAATCGAGCACGGGTCTTTAACGAATTGGGCCAGCATGACCAGGCGATCAAGGACGCGGACGCTGCACTCGCGGCGAACCCGGATTTTGTTGAGGCGATGCACGAGAAAATGACGGCGCTGGAAGGGGCAAAGTCGTACGGCGAAGCACGCACTTGGGGAGCAACTGCTTCGGATCGAACCCGACAACATCCGGCTCAAGGCGAAAATCTGGTTCATTTCCTCACAAGTCTGCGATTGGCAACATATTGAGCGTTTTGACGCGGAGATGATTGAAGCGGCACATAGCGATGCCGCATTGCAGCCGGGATCGATGCTGACCTTGCAGGACGCCCCCGCCGAATACCTCAAACGCTCTAAGTGGTTTGGCGCATCCATCATTCCGAATCTGCCAAAGCTGGAACCACAACAGCCGGTGGCCAGCCAAGAGAAACTGCGCATCGGTCTGTTTTCACCGGACTTCAAGGATCATCCCGTGGCACGGTTGATGATGGGCCTATTGCGCCATTTCGATCGAAGCCGTTTCGAGCTGATTGCCTTCAGCAGCGGGGGCAAAAAGGATGACCCGATGCAACTGCGGGTAGCCGAGCAGGTTGATCGGTTTATGGACCTGAGTGGCATTGCCGATGACAAGCGGGTGGCCTTGTTGCGTCAGAATAGGGTTGATATCGCGATCGACCTCGCCGGGTACACGCAGGGCAGCTGTTCAAAATTCTTCGCGCTGAACATCGCACCGGTGCAGATCCAGTTCCTGGGCTATGCCGGCTCGTTGAACTTTGATGCCATTCCCTATGTCATCGGCGACAAGCAGCTTATTCCACCTGAATGTACGGACCATTATTCAGAAAGAGTCATTTATCTGCCCAACGCCTTCATGCCGACGGACAATCAGTTGGCGGTGAGTAACAAGCCGTTACAGCGGGCTGATTTCGGACTGCCAGAAGAGGGCTTCGTCTTCTGCGCCTTCAACAAGGCCTATAAGATCAGACCGCCGGAATTCGCCATATGGATGCAATTGCTGGGGGAAGTCGAAGGCAGTGTGCTTTGGCTTTCCGGTGCGCATCAATTGGCCGTCGCCAATTTGCGCGAACAGGCAGCGCGCGCCGGCATTGATCCCGATCGTCTTGTGTTCGCAGGCTGGGTTGATGACAATGAGACCCATCTGGCGCGGTTGAAGCTGGCCGACCTGTTTATCGACACGTTCAACTACAATGCGCACACCACCGCGGCCGAGGCACTCTATGTCGGTCTGCCACTGGTCACCA